>JBAVOG010000893.1:0-9790 GCA_049691875.1 Burkholderiales bacterium
GCCGGAGCCGAGCCGGACCCCGTCACACAGACTCGCGCGATGCTGCGCGTGCGCGCCGAGGTGATCGACCGGCTGGTGAACGAGGCGGGCGAGGTCAGCATAGCGCGCAGCCGGATCGAAGGCGAGCTGCGCGCCTTGAAGGGCGCGCTCTCGGAGCTCACCGACAATACGAACCGCCTGCGCACGCAGTTGCGCGAGATCGAGATCCAGGCCGAGTCGCAGATGCAGTCGCGCCTCTCGCAGGCGCAGGAAGTCGAAACGCCGTTCGATCCGCTCGAGTTCGACCGGTTCACGCGCTTCCAGGAAATCACGCGGATGATGGCCGAGAGCGTGAACGACGTCGCCACGGTGCAGCAGAACATCCTGCGCGCGGTGGGCGATGCCGACGGCGCGCTCTCCGCGCAGTCGCGCCTCACGCGTGGCCTGCAAACCGACCTTATGCGCATCCGAATGGTCCCCTTCTCCAGCGTCGCGGACCGGCTTTACCGCGTCGTGCGGCAGGCGGCCAAGGAAACCGACAAGCGCGCGGTGCTCGATATCCGCGGCGGACAGGTGGAACTCGACCGCTCGGTGCTCGAGCGCATCACCGCGCCATTCGAGCACATGCTCAGGAACTCCGTGGCGCACGGTATCGAACCGCCCGCTACCCGCATCGAGCGTAGCAAGCCCGAGCTCGGCGAGATCAAGATCGAAGTGCGGCAGGAAGGCAATGAGATCATGCTCATGGTGACCGACGACGGCGCCGGTCTCAATCTGCCGCGGATTCTCGAGAAGGCGCGTGCGCAGGGCCTCGTCCAGCCTGACGAAACGCCGACCAACGCGGAGATCGCCGATTTCATCTTCCACCCGGGATTCTCCACCGCAACCGAAGTGAGCCAGCTTGCCGGCCGCGGCGTCGGGATGGACGTGGTGAAGAGCGAGGCGGCGGCGCTCGGCGGACGCATCGAGACGCACACCGAGCTCGGCAAGGGCACGCGCTTCCTGATCTACCTGCCGCTCACGCTCGCCGTCACGCAAGCGGTGCTGGTTCGCGCGGGCCCGGTCCGGTTCGCCATTCCGGCGGTCATGGTCGAGCAGGTCCGGCAGGTCAAGGCGCCGGAGCTCGCCGCCTGCACCGAATCGGGCGAGGCGCAGTGGCAGAACCGCAATTATCCGTTCCGATACCTCCCGCGCCTGTTCGGCGACTTCGACAGCCAGCCCGAGCAGAAGCGGTTCCATTCGATCATGTTCGTGCGGAGCGGCGCAAACGTCGTCGCCGTCCACGTCGACGAAGTCTCGGGCGCGCAGGAAATCGTGGTCAAGAACACCGGACCGCTGCTTTCGCGCATCGCCGGCATCACCGGTGCAACGGTACTCGGCTCCGGCGAGATCGTGCTCATCATCAACCCGGTGATCCTTGCCGGTCGCGAACCGATCGCGTTCAGCTCGACGGACGCGCCCGTCGCGGCGCGGGAGGAAGCGCCGGTCATCACGATCCCCACCGTCATGATCGTCGACGACTCGCTCACGGTGCGCAAGATCACGGGCCGGCTGCTTTCGCGCGAGGGTTTCCATGTCCTCACGGCAAAGGACGGCGTGGACGCGGTGGAGCAGCTGCAGGAGGCGCTCCCGGACGTGATGCTCGTCGATATCGAAATGCCGCGGATGGACGGCTTCGACCTCACTCGCGCCGTGCGCGGCGATCCGCGGCTGCGCCACATCCCGATCATCATGATCACCTCGCGTACTGCCGAACGACATCGTGCGTACGCCAAGGAGATCGGTGTCAACGTGTACCTGGGCAAGCCCTTCCAGGAGGAAGAGTTGCTCGGGCACATCGCCACGTTCGTTGGCAAGACGGCGCCGGCGGCAGTCTAACCCCGCGCGCCCGGCCGCCTGGCGCGCTCGTACCGCTCTAACGTCGCTTTTCTCGACACGGCGTGATCGACGACCGGCGGCGGGTAGTCGCGGCCGATCACGCATCCGCATACGGACTGCTCGGCGGGCGACATGCGCCACGGTGCGTGGATGTACCGGTCCGGGATCTTCGCGAGCTCCGGAACGTAGTGACGGATGAAGCGTCCGTCCGGATCGAACTTCTCCGATTGCGTCACCGGATTGAAGATCCGGAAATACGGCTGTGCATCGCACCCGGTCGATGCGGCCCACTGCCACCCGCCGTTGTTCGCTGCCAGGTCGAAATCGATCAGGTGGTCGGCGAAGTACCGCTCGCCCCAGCGCCAGTCCACGAGCAGGTCCTTCACGAGGAAGGACGCGACCACCATCCGCAAGCGGTTGTGCATGTATCCGGTGCGGTTGATCTGCCGCATTGCCGCGTCCACCAGGGGATAGCCGGTGCGCGCCTCGCACCATGCCGCGAACCGCTCCGGATCGTTTTCGAACTCGACGTCCTCGAGCTCGCGCTTGAATGCGTGCCCGACCACGTGTGGATGATGGTGGAGAATCATGAAATAGAAGTCCCGCCACACGAGTTCCGTGAGCCAGGTCTCGGCGCCGCGGCCGCCAATCGCGCGCGCACGGCCGGCGAGCTCGCGGACCGAGATCGTGCCGAAGCGCAGATGCACCGAGAGGTACGACGGACCATGCAGCGCGGGAAAGTCGCGACGCTCGTGGTACTGGCCGATCCGCTCGATGAACGCATCGAACAGCGCGCGCGCACCCGACATGCCGGTGGGAATCGGCAGCTCCGTGAGGTTGGTGCGGCGGAAGCCGAGGTCGTCGAGGGTCGGAATCCTTCCCGCCGGTGGGCGGGCCAGATTGCCGGTGCCGCGCTCGGCGGGATGCGCGGCGAGGTCGGCTGGGGAAAGTTGCCGCAGCCACGCATTCTTGTACGCCGTGAAGACCGAGTACGGCGTGCGCGCCCCGGTCAGCAACTCGTCGCGCTCGAAGATGACCTGGTCCTTGAAGGACTCGAAGCCGATTCCGCGGGCCTCGAGCGCTTCGCGCACGTCCGCGTCTCGCTCACGCGCCGCAGGCTCGTAATCGCGATTCGCGTAAACCGTCGCGACGCCGAGCGCCACGGCGAGCCGCGGCACCTCCTCACGCGCTCGACCATGCAGCACGATGAGACCTCCACCGCGCTCGGCCAGCGCCCGGTCGAGCTCCTGAACCGTATGCCAGATGAACTCGACGCGCCGGTCCGTTCGCGAAGGTAGCGGGTCGAGAATCTCGGTGTCGAAGCAGAAGACGCAATACACTGCACTGCTCGCATCGAGCGCCCGGGAAAGTGCGGCGTGGTCGGTCAGACGCAGATCGCGCCGGTACCACACCAGGGCGGAATTGCCGGACATACGGGACATGGCTCGCCTGGGAAAGGGGAAGTTGAAACCAGGATCCTGCGAACGATGATTCGACGCTGCTCGTGGCCCCACCCGAGCTGAGCCGCATGCGATTATGCGATAGGTTCCATCCCTGGGGGCGGACGAGCAACGCCCATGACGACAACGCAAGGACAGTGCGAATGAAGAGCGAAGCGGCGACTGTGATACGCGGCGGGCGCGTATACGAAGCGGCGGGCGGCAACGCCATATGCGCGGACATCCTCATCGCGGGAGACTCGATCGCAGCTATCGGACCGGCGGGCATGAAGGCGCCGGTCGGCGCGAACAAGATCGACGCGAGAGGCATGCTGCTGCACCCGGGGCTGGTGAACGCGCACGTCCATGGCCACGGCAACCTCGCCAAGGGCATGGGCGACTTGTGGACGCTGGAGCTGCTGCTGGTCGCCGGCCCGTGGATCACCGGCAACCGCGCCGCGGAGGACAAGTACCTTGGCACGCTCATCGGCGCGACCGAGATGCTGATGAAGGGTTGCACTGCCTGCTACGACCTCACCGTGGAGATTCCGGTGCCGACGCCGGAGGGGCTCGAGGCCTGCGCGCGCGCCTATGCGGATGCCGGGATGCGATCGGTGGTCGCGCCGATGGTGGCGGACGCGAGCTTCTACGAATCCATTCCCGGCCTGGTCGACGCGATGCCGCCGGCGCTGCGGAAGGAAGTGGAGCGGTTTCGGCTCGCCCCCCGCAAGCAAACCCTCGCGGCCATGCGCAAGGCGCTGCGCGGATGGCGATTCGACTACGATCTTGCGCGACCGGCAGTGGCGCCGACCATTCCGCACCACTGCAGCGACGCGTTCATGCTCGACTGCGCCGCGCTGGCGAGGGACTTTGGCGTCGGACTGCACAGCCACGTGCAGGAATCGAAGGTGCAGGTCATCGTCGGCCTGCAGCGCTACGGCAAGACGCAGACCGCGCACCTCGAGGATCTCGGCCTGCTCGGCCCCGATTTCACGGTCGCGCACGGCGTGTGGCTCGACGATGAGGACGTGCATCGCCTCGCGGATCACGGTGCCTCCGTCGCGCACAACCCCGGCAGCAACATGCGCCTCGGCAGCGGCATCGCCGACGTGCGCGGCATGCTCCGGCACAAGGTCAACGTGGGGATCGGGACCGACGGCGCAGCCTGCTCGGACAATCTGAACATGTACGAGGCGATGCGATTCGCGTCCCTCGCCTCCAAGGTGCAGGGTCCCGACACGGAACGGTGGCTGACGACTACCGAAGTGATGCAAGCGGCCACCTTGGGCAGCGCGCGTGCGCTCGGCTTCGAGGGCAAGATCGGGCGTCTGGAAGCGGGCTACAAGGCGGACATCGTGTTTCTCGACCTCACGCATCCCAACTGGCTGCCCTGCAACGATGCGACGAACCAGCTCGTGCACACGGAAGACGGCGCCGGCGTCCACTCCGTGATGGTCGGCGGGAGGATGGTCGTCGGAGCGCGGCGCCCGCTGAACGTCGATCTGGCGAAGCTGGCGCGGCAGGCCGAGAAGGCGCGCGAGCGGCTCGAGCGCGCGAATCGTGGCAACCGGGCACTGTACGAGCGGCTCGAGGGCATCGTCAATCGGTTCTGCCCGGGGCTCGCGCGTACGCCCTACCACATCGACCGCTACGCGGGCGGCCATTTCGAGCACCAGCACGCCGGTCGCCCGGGTTTGTGAGATAGGTTCTAAAACTTATCTCAAAATGCGATCACGCTCGCAAACGAGGGAATTTACAAGGGACATTCGTCCCTTGTTCGTACGCCCGCTCTTGCGCGAAGAAGCACTGCCGCAATTTCGAGATAAGTTCTAGAATAACGCAACGTGCGGGCCGTCAATCTCACCCACCACTTCCTGATCGCGATGCCGGCGATGGTGGACCCGTACTTTGCGCGCACTCTCACCTACGTTTGCGAGCACAACGATCAGGGTGCGCTCGGCGTCGTGATCAACCGGCCCATCGAGCTGACGCTCGCCGGGCTCTTCGAGAGACTCGAATTGAAGCTCGACGTGGCGGACCTCCGCGAGCTCCCCGTCTACTTCGGCGGCCCGGTCCAGACCGATCGGGGATTCGTCCTGCACAATCCGGCCGGCGAATGGAGCTCGTCGCTACCGGTGCGCGACGGGATGGCGCTCACCACGTCGCGCGACATCCTCGAGGCGGTCGGCATCGGTACCGGTCCAAGCAAGTTGCTGATCACGCTCGGCTACGCCGGATGGGCCGCGGGCCAGCTCGAGCACGAAATGCGGCAGAACGCCTGGCTCACGGTCGAGGCGCAGGCGCAGATCATCTTCGACCTGCCTGCCGAGGAACGGATGGCGGCGGCGATGGAGCTCATCGGCGTGTCCTATGCGAGCCTGTCGGACGAGGCGGGTCATGCATGATGGCGGTCGGTCATGAGGAGCGAAACCTTGCTCGCATTCGATTTCGGTGAGCGATACCTCGGTGTCGCGGTAGGCGACACGGAAGTGGGCATGGCGCATCCGCTCGCCAGCATCGACGCGCGTGCCGCTGCGGCGCGTTTCAGGGCCGTCGCGGAATTCATAGCCGTGTGGAAGCCGACCCGCCTGGTCGTCGGACTGCCGCTCACGCTCGATGGCGAGGCGCACGACGTGACGCGCAAGGCCGAGCGCTTCGCGCGCCAGCTCCAGGGCCGATTCGGCTTGCCGGTGACGATGCAGGACGAGCGGCTCTCCTCGGTCGAGGCCGAATCGCGGCTGCGTGCGGTCGGGCGCGGCGCTCGCCGGTACAAGGACCTCACCCACCCCGTTGCCGCGCAGGTCATCCTGCAGGCCTACCTGGACGACGCTGCCCGATGAGCGTCGCACTGCCCGACGCCGAGCAGGTCTACACCGATCTCCGCGCGCACCTGAAGCATGCGGTGACCGCCGAGACCGTCATGATCGGCATCCAGACCGGCGGCGCGTGGGTCGCCGAGCGCCTGCATCGTGACCTCGGAATCGCGACGCCGCTCGGCACGCTGAACATATCTTTCTATCGCGACGACTATTCGAGCTCGGGGCTGCACTCCAACGTCCGCCCCAGCCAGATCCCCTTCGACGTAAGCGGCAAGCGGATCCTTCTGGTGGACGACGTCCTCTACACCGGACGCACCGTACGCGGCGCGATGAACGAGCTCTTCGACTACGGGCGTCCCGATACGATCGAGCTCGTGGTGCTCATCGACCGCGGCGAGCGGCAGCTGCCGATCTGCGCGCAGTTCATCGGTGCGACCGTCTCGGTTCCGAAGGGCGCGAAGCTCGACCTGCGGCGCGACGACGCGGGCCGCCTCTCGCTGCATCTCGAAGAAAAATAGCCGGATGCGCAACCCGCAACTGAACGAGAAGGGCGAGCTGCAGCACCTGCTCAACGTGGAAGGGCTGCCACGCGAGCATCTCGTGCGCATCCTCGACACCGCGGCGTCGTTCGTCGGCGTGACGGAGCGCGAGGTGAAGAAGGTGCCGCTCCTGCGCGGCAAGAGCATCTTCAACCTCTTCTTCGAGCCTTCGACCCGCACGCGCACGACGTTCGAGATTGCCGCGAAGCGGCTTTCCGCGGACGTCATCAACCTGAACATCAGCACCTCGTCGCAATCGAAGGGCGAGACGCTGCTCGACACCATCGACAACCTCGCCGCGATGCACGCCGACATGTTCGTCGTGCGGCACGCGGCGAGCGGCGCGGCCCACCTCATCGCCCGGCACGTGGCACCGCACCACCACGTGATCAATGCGGGCGACGGCCGCCATGCACATCCCACGCAGGGGCTGCTGGACGCATACACTATTCGCCACTACAAGCAGGATTTCACGCGACTCTCCGTCGCGATCGTGGGCGACATCCTGCACTCGCGGGTTGCGCGGTCGCTGATCCACGCGCTGAACATTCTCGGAACACCCGACGTGCGGGCCATCGCCCCACAGACGCTCTTGCCGACCGGCGTGGAACAGCTCGGAGTGAAGGTGTTTCACGACATGAATGCGGGGCTGCGCGATGTGGACGTGGTGGTGATGTTGCGCCTGCAGAACGAGCGCATGAGAGGGCCATTGCTGCCCTCCGCGCAGGAGTTCTTCAAGTGCTATGGCCTCACGGCGGAGAAGCTCGCGCTCGCGAAACCCGACGCGATCGTCATGCACCCCGGGCCCATGAATCGCGGCGTCGAGATCGATTCCTCGGTTGCCGACGGCGGACAGGCCGTCATCCTCCCGCAAGTTACCTTCGGCATCGCGGTACGCATGGCGGTGATGTCCATCCTGGGCGGCGGCAGCGCAGGTCGGAGCGAGGAATGAATCTAGAACCTATCTCAAGATACGCCTGCACTCGCAAACGGGGGGATATACAAGGGGGGCGCCCCTTGTTCGTTCGGGGATATACAAGGGACATTCGTCCCTTGTTCGTACGCCCGCTCTTGCGTGAAGAAGCACTGCCGCAATATCGAGATAAATTCTAGGATGAAGATTCACATTCGCAACGGCCGGCTGATCGACCCGAAGAACGCGATAGATGCCGTGCGCGATCTCTTCGTCGCGGACGGCCGCATCGCGGGCGTCGGGACGGCGCCCGGCGGATTCAAGGCCGATCGCGAGATCGATGCGAGCGGCCTCACGGTCGCACCCGGACTGGTGGATCTCTCCGCGCGGTTGCGCGAGCCCGGGCTCGAGTACAAAGCTACGCTCGATTCGGAACTCTACGCCGCGGTTGCGGGTGGCGTCACGAGCCTGGCCTGCCCGCCGGACACCGACCCGCCACTCGACGAGCCGGGGCTGGTGGAAATGCTCACGCGCCGCGCGTCCAGCCTGCATCTCGCGCGGGTCTATCCGGTCGGGGCCCTGACCGCCAAGCTCGAGGGCGAGCGCCTCGCCGAGATGGCGATGCTGCATCACGCGGGCTGCGTCGCCTTCTCGCAGGCGGACGTGCCGATCAAGGACACCATGGTGCTGTGGCGCGCCCTGCAATACGCGGCGACGCTGGGCTACAGCGTCTGGCTGCGCGCCCAGGATCCATTCATCTCGCGCGACGGCGTCGCCCACGACGGCGACGTCGCGACGCGGCTCGGACTGCCGGGGATTCCGGCGTTCGCCGAAACGATCGCGCTCGCAACCATCCTCGAACTCGTCCGCGCGACGGGTACGACGGTGCACCTGTGCCGCCTGTCAACCGCCGCCGGCGTCGATATGGTCCGGCGGGCGAAGGCCGAAGGACTTCCGGTCACGAGCGACGTCGGAGTGCATCACGTCCATCTTTCTGAGGTGGATATCGGCTACTACGACGCGCACTGTCATCTCGTGCCGCCGCTGCGCAGCCTGCGGGACCGCGACGCGCTGCACGCTGGCATTGTCGACGGCACGATCGACGCGATCTGCTCGGATCACACACCGGTGGACATCGATGCGAAGCAGATGCCGTTCAGCGAGTCCGGGCCCGGGGCGACCGGACTGGAGCTTCTCCTGCCGCTCACGCTGAAGTGGGCGCAGGAGAAGCGGGTATCGATGATGGCGGCGCTCGCGCGCGTCACCACCGAGCCGGCACGCATCCTGAAAGTCGATGCGGGACATCTCGGCGTCGGCGCGCCCGCGGACATCTGCGTATTCGATCCGGAAGCTTATGTGAAGGTGACGCCGGGCACCTTGCGCAGCCAGGGAAAGAACACGCCTTTCCTCGGCTACGAGCTCCCAGGGAGGGTCTGCTTCACTCTGGTTGCCGGTGATGTCACGTACGAGGCGCGGGCGTAGGGAAGGATACTAACAGGTGGGAACCGCCTGGTTCCCCCCCGTTACCCCCCTTCCCGGTGCGCCGGTAGCGGAGAGGTCGGTATTGTCTTTTTCCCCTCCTTTTCAAGGACGGGTGCCCGCGCAGCGGGCGGGGTGGTTCGGCCGGCGCCTATTACTCAGTAATCAGCAATCGATCGGGATTGCAGTCCGGCACGGCGATTGCTATCAGCTTGTCGCGGGAGCGTTCGCCGCGGGCGACTGTCACGAGTGCGCGCGGGACGCCGAGCTGCTCGGCGACGAACGCAACGACGGCCGCGTTGGCACGGCCCTCGACCGGCGGGGCGGAGATCCTGATCTTGAGGCGCTCACCTTGCACTCCGGCAAATGTCGTGCGCTTTGCGCCCGGCTGCACGTGCACTGCGATTGTCCAGCCGGTGGGGGTGCGGGTCAGCCAGGATGCGCCCGCCGCGCTCACCTGATGCCCGTGAGCACCATTCGCGGCGCCCCCTCGAGCGCGATGAGCAGGATCTGGATCAGAATCAGCACGAAGAGCGGCGAGAGATCGATGCCGCCGATCGTGGGGATGAATCGTCGAAAGACCGAATAGAGCGGGCGCGTCAGCGCGTCGAACACCGGCGCGAGCGGCGAGTAGGGGCTCAGCCAGCTCGTGACGACGTGGATGATCACCACGAACATCGCGAGATACAGGCACGCACGGAACAGCTCTATCACCGACCAGAAGAAGAGCAGCGTGCCTGCCGT
>JBAVOG010000894.1:0-2437 GCA_049691875.1 Burkholderiales bacterium
CGCTCGGCATGGGCGCGGATTCGACCGACGCGCTGCGCGATATAGGCCGGCTGCTCGCGAATCTGCGCGAGCCCGAGCCGCCGCAGGGCATGCGCGACGCGCTCGACAAGATCGGCATGCTGAAGAGCGCGCTGTGGGACATGCGCCCGAAAGAGCGCAGCGGCGCGCCTTGCCAGGAGATCGTGTGGGAAGGGCGCGACGTGGACCTGGCGCGGCTGCCGATCCAGCTCTGCTGGCCGGGTGACGCCGGACCGCTCATCACGTGGGGGCTCGTGGTTACGCGCGGGCCTGTCCGCAAGCGGCAGAACCTCGGGATCTACCGCCAGCAGGTGATCGCGCCGAACAAGGTGATCATGCGCTGGCTGCCCCATCGGGGCGGCGCGCTCGATTTCCGCGAGCACGGTCTCGCGCACTCCGGCATGCCATTCCCCGTTGCCGTGGTGCTCGGCGCCGATCCGGCCACCATTCTCGGCGCGGTGACCCCGGTGCCGGACAACCTTTCCGAGTACCAGTTTGCGGGCCTGCTGCGCGGCGCGCGGACCGAGGTGACGAAGTGCATCGGCTCCGATTTGAGCGTTCCGGCTACCGCGGAAATCGTGCTCGAGGGGCATATCGCATCGGACGAAACGGCCATGGAGGGTCCGTTTGGCGACCACACCGGCTACTACAACGAGCAGGAGCGCTTTCCGGTTTTCACCATCGAGCGAATCACGATGCGGCGCGACCCGATCTACCACTCCACCTACACCGGCAAGCCGCCCGACGAGCCGGCGGTCCTCGCCATGGCGCTGAACGAGGTGTTCGTTCCGCTGCTGCAGAAGCAGTTCCCCGAGATCGCGGACTTCTATCTTCCGCCGGAGGGCTGCTCCTACCGCCTGGCCTGCGTGAGTATCCGTAAGCAATACCCGGGGCATGCCAAGCGCGTCATGTTCGGCATCTGGAGCGTCCTGCGCCAGTTCATGTACACCAAGCTCATCATCGTGACCGACGACGACGTGAACGTCCGCGACTGGAAGGAAGTGATCTGGGCGCTCACCACGCGCGTGGATGCCGCGCGCGACACGACGATCGTGGAGAACACGCCGATCGACTACCTCGACTTCGCGAGCCCCGTGGCCGGGCTCGGCGCGAAGATGGGCGTCGATGCCACCAACAAGTGGCCCGGCGAGACCGCGCGAGCCTGGGGCACGCCGATCTCGATGGATGCCGCCGTGCGGAAGCGCGTCGACGAGCTTTGGGGCAAACTCGGGCTCTGAAAGGAGCCACGATGGCCGCCCTACCCGATCAGACCCCGTCCGCCTCGCAGCCGCCCGATTCCCTGGTGAATGTGGCGCACCTGGTATATGCGCTGCATACGTGGAGCGTGATTGCCGGAATCGTCGGCGCCGCTTCGGTCGTGGGCATGTTCCTCACCGGCTGGCCCTCGATCATCGCGGTGATCATCAACTACGTGAAGCGGCCCGACGCGCGCGGCACCTGGCTCGACTCGCACTTCGGCTGGCAGATCCGCACGTTCTGGTACACGCTGCTGTGGGTCGTCATCGGCGGAATCGCCTTCGCGCTCCTCTTTTGGCTGCTGGGACTCGGCATCCTGCTGGCCGTGGGGATCTGGGCGATCACCGGACTCTGGGTTGTCTACCGCATCGTGCGCGGCTGGATCGCGCTCGCGTCCGCGAAGCCGATGCCGGTCTGACGCGCCACGGCGCGTGAAAATGCAAAAGCCCGGCTCGCGCCGGGCTTTTTTGTTGTAGTTATGTGTCGTGCTTAGAACTTGACGATCGCGCTCGCGGACCACAGGTTGGCGCGCAACTCGCCGGTGCTAGCACCCCCGAACTTGCCCAGGTTCTCGTACTCCGCGCGAAGCGCAAAGCGGCGGTCGATGTCCAGTTGCGCGCCGAGGCCCCACGTGAAATTCGTGTTGCCCTGCGAGACGGGCAGCAGGTTGGCGGGGGTCGTGCCCACGAGCTTGGTATCGAGGCTGCCGTTGACCGCGCCCACCCGGCCGATGAAGCTGAAACCTTCATTGAGCGGCAGGTAGCCGATGGCGTCGAGCATCCAGGCGTCGAGCGTGTTCTCGACGGTGCCGTTGCCGCCAGCGCCGGCGTAGGTCTGGGTGATCTTGCCGAGGTAGTAGTAGCCGCCTTCGATTCCGAAGTACTTGTGAAATCGGTAGCCGACGAAGCCCTTGACGGCGCCCGCGCCGTCTTCCTTGTCCCACGCGGTACCCGCGGTGGGTGTCTACGTCGACGTGTCGAGGCTCATCGTCGTCAGGCCACCGCCGGCGCCGATGTAGAAGCCGGTCTGATGCGACGGCGGGACATTCGCCGTCTGCGCGGCGGCCGCCAGCGGCAGGGCCGTGAGGGCGGCGGTCGCGACTGCAATGTGAAGGTGTCTGTATTTCATCGTTTTTTCTCCGACTTGGTTGACTCCCATAGGC
>JBAVOG010000895.1:0-1666 GCA_049691875.1 Burkholderiales bacterium
GCCTGCTGCTGTCAATGCCGGGGTCGCCGACCATTTACTACGGCGACGAGATCGGTATGGGCGACAACATCTTCCTCGGCGACCGCGACGGCGTCCGTACGCCGATGCAGTGGGCTTCAGACCGCAACGGCGGATTCTCGCGCGCCGATCCGCAGCGCCTGTATCTGCCGCCCATCATGGACCCGGTGTATGGCTACGAGGTCATCAACGTCGAATCACAGGCGCGTACGCCGGCGTCGCTGCTGAACTGGATGCGCCGCATGCTGGCGGTGCGCAAGTCGACACGCGCCTTTGGCCGCGGCAAGCTCACCTTCCTGCACCCCGGCAATCGCAAGGTGCTCGCGTACCTGCGTGAATACGAAGACGAGGCACTGTTGTGCGTGGCAAACCTCGGCCGCACGGCGCAGCCGGTCGAACTCGACCTGGCCCGGCACAAGGGGCGCGTACCTGTGGAACTGATGGGCCGCACGACCTTTCCGCCCATTGGCGAGTTGCCCTACTTGCTGACTCTGCCGGGCTACGGCTTCTACTGGTTCCGGCTGGCAACGGACGTTCCGGCGCCGCAATGGCACGTCGAGCGACTGAGCCCGCAGGTGCTGCCGGTACTGGTGCTCTTCGACGGCTTCAACAGTCTGTTCCGCGAGCGCGTGGTGCCCTGGCGCATCGGGATGGCGGAGAAGACGCGCGAACAGTTCGAGACAACGGTACTGCCGCCATTCATCCAGCAGCAACGCTGGTTCGCGGGCAAGGGCGAGCCGATCGAACGCGCCAGGATGACGGCGGATGCGTCTTTTGCCGCTGGACGCGACGCTTGGCTTCTGGCCATCACTGACGTTCTGGGCCCGCAGGAAACCGCGCGCTACTTCCTGCCGCTAGGGCTCTTGTGGGAAGAACAGGACGAGCAGCGCCTGCGAATGCTGGCTCCCATGGAGGTGGCGCGAGCCCGCCAACAGGCGCGCGTCGGAGGCATGATCGACGCCGTCGGCGACGCGCCCTTCTGCGCGGCGATTGTGCGGGCCATTGGCGAACGGCGCGAGGTCGAGGCGCAAGGCGGGGTGATCCGCTTTCAGCCGACGACCGCTTTCAATGAGATCGTCGGCACGATGCCCGACAAGCCGTGGCCCGTGCATGTCCTGTCGATGAGCAGCAATAGCGTCGCGCTCCTGGGACAACAGCTCTTTCTCAAGGTCTACCGGCGCCTGCGCGAGGGCGTGAACCCGGAGCTGGAAATCGGCCGCTTCCTGACCGATGTCGCAAAATTCGGCCACTGCGTTCCGGTGGCCGGCAGCGTCGAGCATGTGGCGAAGGATGGCAACGTGATGACGCTTGCGCTGCTGCAGAAGTTCACGCCCAACCAGGGTGATGCGTGGGACTACACGGTCGAATATCTAAGCCGCCACCTCGAGGTGCGCGCCGGTGCAGCCACGCCGGAAGCGCAGGAGGCGCACGGCGCCTACCTCGCGCTGGTACGCACTCTCGGAGAGCGAACTGCGCAACTGCATGCCGCGTTCAACCTGACCACTGGCGATGCCGCGTTCGATCCGGAGCCGTTGACTGCGGCCGACGTCCAGCTATGGGCGCATGAAATCCGGGGCGATATTGATGCGACGCTGCGCCTGCTTGTGGAGCGGGCAGGCACACTGGCCCTGGCACTGCAGTCCGAGGC
>JBAVOG010000896.1:0-2020 GCA_049691875.1 Burkholderiales bacterium
CAATGCCTCCGCCGATGACGATCGCGCGGCACGCGGCGGGCGATCGTTCGGACGGGGCTGCACCGCCTTCCCGCGCACCCATCAGCATTTCCCGCTTGGGACCGAACCCGCGCGACTTGTCGATCCGGAATCCGGCTGCCTGCAACCCGTCCCGCACTACTGCAGCGACGCTGTACGTCGCAACCGACGCGCCGGGACTGGAGCGCGCGCCGATGGCGCCCAGCAGTCGCCTCGACCACATCTCCGGATTCTTTGCCGGTGCGAAACCGTCCAGGAACCAGGCATCGCAGTATCCGGCAAGCTCGTCGAGCATCGCTTCGGCGTCGCCGATGGCGAGCGTGAGGAGCACACGGCCTTCCGCGAAGTGAAGGCGGTGCCACCCTGGCGCAAACTCCGCGTACTGCGCGGCAAGCGATCGCGAGTACGCCGCGAGAGCGGGCCACAGGGCGAGCGCGCGCATGAGCTCTTCCGGAGCGAGGGGATATCGCTCGAAGCTGACGTAGCGCAGCACCCCGTCCCGCGGCGCGACACTTTCCCACAATTGCCACGCTGCGCAGAAGTTGAGGCCTGTGCCGAATCCCGTCTCGCCGATCGTGAATTGCCCGCCCGGCGGCAGTGCCGCCCAGCGATCGCGCAGGCGGTTTCCGGCGAGGAACACGTGCTCTGTCTCGGCGATCCCCGAAGCACGCGAAAAATAGATGTCACCGAAGCGCCGCGAGAACGGTTGCCCCTCCCGCCAGTCGAGCTCCTGACCGGTGGTTTCGGTCATCGCTTCATCGCGCGAAGATCGCGCCCGCCAGGACGTAGACGCCGAAAGCACTCAGCACGAGCCCCGAGGCACGATTCACCCAGACGAGCGCCGTGCGCGGCACGCGCGTACGCAGCGCGCTCACCGTTCCGGCGAGCAGCATCCACCACAGCATCGAACCGGCGAACACGCCCAGCGTGAGTACGCCCGCGGCGGCACCGCCGCTCATTGCGCCGACCAGGCCCAGGCCGGCAAACACCGCGGCGAAGGAGAGGATCGTCGACGGATTCGCGAGCGTGAGCAGGAATGTCGCGGCGAACATCGAAGCCAGGCCGCGTCCGCCTGCCTCCGCCGGTCGATCGACCGGGCGGGAACGAAAGGCACGCACGCCGAGCCAGAGCAACATCGCGCCACCGATGAGCGCCAGGGCCCGTTGGAAGTCGAGCAGCAGCGCCGAAACCGCGGTGATTCCGAATGCTGCGACCGCGGCGTATGCAGCGTCCGCCGCAGCAGTACCGAGCCCACCTGCCACTGCGGGCCAGAAACCCTGCTCCAGCGCGCGGCGGAAGCACAGCACGCCGATCGGCCCGACGGGAGCCGCGATCGAGAACCCCAGCAGGAGGCCTTTGGCGAGGAAGGAAAGGGTGTCGCTCACCGCGGACTCCGCTCCAGTGCACGCAGTGTACGCCGCGCTTTCAGCTGGCGCGCGCCCGGCGCCGCCCCCGCGCACGGAGCAATGCCTTGTGCAGTTCGACCGCGACGAAGACGACGCTGGAAAGCGCGAGGCAGAGGGCGACGTCCGCGACGCCCAGCGGCACCGTCCTGAAGACGACGTTCATTGCGGGAATGTAGATCACCGCCAGTTGCAACGCGAAGGTGGTGATCACGGCGCCCAGCAACGGAAGGTTCGACAGCAGACCCTGGGCGAACAACGACTCCCGGTCCGATCGTATCGCCAGCACATGGCCCATCTGCGAAAGCGTCAGGACCGTGAAGGCAATCGTCTGCCACTTTGCCGAATCCAGGTGCATTGCCCAAGCCTGGGCGACGAGTGTGGTTCCTGCCATGAGCAGACCGACCCACAGAATGTGCTGCCACATGCCTTGCGCGAAGATGCTCTCCTGGGGCGGTCGCGGCGCACGCGCCATGATCGCTCTTTCGGCAGGCTCGGCGGTCAGCGCGAGGCCCGGCAATCCGTCCGTGACGAGATTGATCCACAGAATGTGAATCGGCAGCAACGGGATTGGCATCCCGAGGAAAGGAGCGAGAAAG
>JBAVOG010000897.1:0-1901 GCA_049691875.1 Burkholderiales bacterium
ACCAGGTATGCCTCGATGTACGCGCCGCCTAGGTGCATCGCGGAGAACGTACCTCCAACCCTGAAATTGGCAGCGAAATCGAGCAATCCGGGAAACTGCCAGCGTTCCCACACCACCCCGAGCGCGGCCAGAATACCGCCCACCGCCATACCGAGAGCCAGCCGTCGCAGCAGCGCGCGTCCGTCAGCGAAGTCCCAAGTCATGAGGGCAAGGAGCGCAAGCGCCCACGCCGCGGCTTTAAGCGCCCGAAGTCCGTTGTAGTGGCTTAGGTAGCCGCTGAACGCGTTCGCGTCGAGCGGTTGAAGGGGGTAAAGCCCGATCGCTCCGCTTATGAGTACCGAGCAGAGCAGGAGCGCAAGCGCAGGGCGAGGGAGCCTAGGTCGCGCCGAATCAACACTCTGGGGTGGCGCGAACATCGCATCGCGCACCAGGCGGACCGCCACCGTGACGAGAAGGACGAGATCCAGTTCATCCCAGTACAGCCGCCCGGTCCAAGGCGCGAGATCGAGAACCGGAATGCACGCGGGGACCACAATCATCCAGCCACCGGGCCAGCGTGCAAGGACAACCGCGTACACGATGAGAAATAGCCCGAGAGGCAACCGAGCAACGGGCCAATCGATAAGCGACCACGCCGCGATCACGCCGAGAATCAAGGCCGCAAACACCTCGCCATACGTGCGCCCCCGCCGCGAGGTGATGGACATCTCGATGCGTGTTGCATCCGTCGACACTTTCTGCGGCGAGCTGAGCTGCTCGGTGGTCAAGATCTGGAAGAAACGCGCAGCCAGCCATGCGCCAACGGCGCCGATCAGGACATCGGTGATATCCGGGTGCTTCCCGGGTATGAAGGCCTTGCTCAACTCGACCATGAGCGCGACGCATGCCGCGGCAATCGCGCCAATGGCTGGTGCCACCCGAGGCTTGGGAAACCAAAGTGACGCCGCTAAGCCAAGCGGCGCGTAAAGCGCGAGTTGCGCAAGCGCGCTCGCCATTGCATGCGCTTCAGAGACGAAGTAGTGATAGTAGAACGGCAGCCAATGAAAGCTTTGCCAGCGCTGCGCGACCGATTGAAGTGTGAGAGGAATCGCCGGCCACCCCGAAGCGACCGCGACAAGGGCGAAATACAGGGGTAAGCACAGCAGAGATGCGACGCGGCCCCATTTCAGAAGCGCAGGACGCGCGTACCGAAACGCCCCGCCCTGAAGCGCATATCCTGCCGCAATGCCCAGCCCGCGTGTAAGCACTGACAGGCCCTGGGAGGTTCCGCTCACGAGAACGAGTTGCCCGATCTCGATGAGCGCGCCGATTCCTAGACCTACTGCGAAGACCGCGGCGAGCCTCAGCGAGGCGCGTCGCTGTTGGAGCCAGAGCGCAAGCAGCAAGCCGAGGGGGACCGCGGCGGCCACCTCGCCAAACGGCTTCAAGGCGCAACGCAAGACCGCATCGCAATCACCCGGCACGACAAGCAGCGCGTGCCGTCCGGTCGCAAGCTGCGTGGCAAGCTCGTCGAGGGAGACTACGAAGTCGTATGGGAAAAAGCTGATAAGTGCGTAGACGATTGCATACGCGCACAAGAGCGCAAGCGCGCGACGACCGCCGCCTGCATGCCAGTCACGTGCCCATAAGTCGATCGGGCGCGCGAAGGCGAGCCACAGTCCGCCGCCGAATGCCGCACCGAGGATGGCGGCCACGATATCGTTCAGCGAAACGGTGCGCCCCGGGAAGTACAATTGGGCGAACTCCGTTCCAAACGCAAGTGCAGCGCCCGACGCCACGGCGGAAAATAGTGACGCCAGGCTCGAACCTCGGGTGCGCCCATGGGTCGCTGCGCCTACCAGCAGCCCAAAGGGGACGTACATTAGCAAGTTCGCGATCCAGTCTGCCCGACTGTACATGCC
>JBAVOG010000898.1:0-7286 GCA_049691875.1 Burkholderiales bacterium
CACGCCCTCCGCTTCGCGCGCGAAGCGCGCAGCGACCGCCGTGGCGGGAAAGGGCCCGTTCCCGTCCCCCTCCGACTGGGGGGCGCTGGCGCGCTCCGGCTTGCCGTCGCCGAGGTCCACGCCGTCATAGAAAAACCCGATTTCGCGCCGCCAGACGAGCGCCCGCTCGCTCGTGTCGATGCCGTAGCAGAGCTGGAACGACAGCACCTCCCCGTCGGGCGCCTGCCAGATGAACAGGTCGAAGTAGTCGCTGTGGAACCAGCGACGCATGGTTTGCGGCTCATCCTGCCGGAGGCCGGCGATCTCGCGAAGGGCATTGGCGGGCATCATGCGTTGAGTCTACCAAGGAGTTGACGGGATTTCTCGGGATCGTCGGTGCGCAGGATCCGGCTGGCGAGCGCTTCGGCGTCGGGCAGTGTCGCGCGCAACACCTGCTGCTTGATGGGCAGCAACAGCGCGGGGTGCATCGAGAACTGGCGCAGCCCGAACCCAAGCAGGAGGCGCGTGTGCGACACCTCGCCGGCCATCTCGCCGCACACCGCCACCGGTTTTCCTGCCTTGACCGCGGCGCGTATCGTTCCGGCTATCAGCTGCAGGACCGCGGGATGCAGCGAATCATAGAGGTGCGCCACCGTGTCGTCCGTGCGGTCGATCGCGAGCGTGTACTGGATCAGATCGTTGGTGCCGATCGAGAGGAAATCGAGACGCTTGACGAACAGCGGTGCGGCGAGCGCCGCCGCCGGAATCTCGATCATGCCGCCGATCTGCATCCCGCGGTCGTAGGGCACGCCCATCGCCTCCAGCGTATCCCGTGCCTGCTGCACGTACTGCAGCACCAGGTCGATCTCGTGCGCATGCGCCAGCATAGGAACGAGCAGTCGTACGTTCCCGTATGCCGATGCGCGCAGGATCGCGCGCAGTTGCGTGAGGAACATCGCCGGCTCGGCGAAGCAGAACCGGATGGCGCGCAGCCCGAGCGCCGGATTGGGTCCGGCTCGATCCGCGCCGTTGATGACCTTGTCCGCGCCCAGATCGATCGTCCGGATGGTGACCGGTCGATCCGGCATGGCCTCGGCGGCCATCCGGTACGCCTCGAACTGCTCGTCCTCGCTCGGAAGATCGTCCCGGTTCAGGAACAGGAACTCGGTTCGGAAGAGCCCGACCCCGGTGGCGCCCGCCTCGAGCGCCCGCTCGATGTCGTCGGGCAGCTCGATGTTGGCCAGCAGCTCGACAGGCGTGCCGTCCAGGGTGGCCGCGGGCGTGGACCGCAGGCGCTTCAGCTTCTGCAGCTCGAGCTGCAGGACGGATTGCTTGAGACGGTACTCGGCCAGCACCCGCTCGTCCGGGTTGACGATCAGCACGCCTTCGGTGCCGTCCACGATGAGGAGCTCGTTCTCCCGGATCATCTGGCGCGCATGATGCAGGCCGACGATCGCGGGCAACCCGAGACTGCGAGCGACGATCGCCGTGTGCGAAGTCACCCCGCCGAGATCGGTGACGAATCCGGCAAACTGGTGCTGCTTGAAGAGGATCATGTCTGCCGGCGAGAAGTCATGCGCCACCACGACGACGTTCTCCTCGTGGGTCGGATGCTCGGGCGTGTGGCCCGTGCCGAGCATTGCCTTGAGCACGCGCTCGGCGACCTGACGGACGTCCGCTTTGCGCTCACGCAGGTAGGTGTCCTCGATCTCCTCGAAGCGCGCGATCAGGATCTCCATCTGCTGCACCAGCGCCCACTCCGCGTTGCAGCGTCGCTCGCGTATGAGCGCGCGCGGCGTTTCCGAGATCATTGCGTCGTTGAGGATCATGATGTGGACGTTGAGAAACGCCCCCATCTCGGCCGGCGCGGATGCGGGTACGCTCGCGTGCAGGCCGATCAGCTCGCCGCGCACCTGGGCGACCGCAGTGTCGAAGCGCTCTATCTCCGACTCGATCCCGTCCGGCGTGATCTCGTAATGCGGGACTTCGAGTCGTGCGGTGGAGACGAGGTGTGCGTAGCCGATGGCGATCCCGTTCGAAACGCCGGCGCCGTGCAGCGTGAAACTTCCGTGCAGCTCGGCGCGCGGGTCGATCCGGATGACATCGAGTGGCGGCTGATCCATGGCGTTACTCGCCTTCGCCGAATTTTTCGTTGACGAGCTTTGCAAGCTCGGTGAGCGCCGCGTCCGCGTCCGCGCCGGTCGCCTCGATCTCGATGAAGCTGCCCTTGCCGGCGGCAAGCATCATCACGCCCATGATGCTCTTCGCGTTCACGCGCCGGCCGTTCCGCGACATCCAGACGTCTGACGCGAAGCGGCTCGCTGTCTGAGTAAGCTTGGCCGAAGCCCGCGCGTGCAGACCGAGCTTGTTCCGGATCTCGAGCTCAAGCCGCGGCATTGATCTCTTCCTTGCCGAGCCGCGCCACACCTTCGAGTCCGCCGCTTGCGGCCTTGCCGATGACGGAGGCGAGCGGTTCGTCGCGGTAGGTGAGTGCGCGAATCAGCATCGGCAAGCTGGCCCCTGCCAGCCCCTCGACGCGGCCGGGCTTCAGGAGCCGCGTGGCGAGGTTCGCGGGCGTTGCCCCCAGGATGTCGCTGAGAATCAGCACACCGGCGCCCTTGTCGAGTCCGGCGACGAGCGCCTCCGCCTGAGGTATCAACGCTTCGGGATCGTCGTGCACCGTGACGCCCAGCTGGGCGACCGCGAGCGGGCGCCGGCCGAGCACGTGGCTCGCGCAGTGGATGAGCGCCTCGCCGAACGTGCCGTGGGCGACGATCAAAATCCCGACCATTTGCCGGTCCCTGCCTCCTAGGACCTTCAAAAATATACCTTTTTCCCCGTACTGTGAAGGGCGCGCAGCGGCGGGCTCAATTCGCAGCCGCGTCGAGGGCGTCGATGAACATGCCCGGGACATCGAAACCACTCTGGTCGGTGATCTCGCGGAAGCAGGTCGGGCTCGTGACGTTCACTTCGGTCAGGTAATCGCCTATGACGTCCAGGCCCACGAGCAGCAGTCCGCGACTGGCGAGCACGGGTCCGAGCGTGTTTGCGATCTCGAGGTCTCGCTCGGAGAGCGGCCGCGCCACGCCGGTTCCGCCGACCGCGAGGTTGCCGCGCGTCTCGCCCGGCTTCGGGATGCGCGCCAGCGAGAACGGCACGGGCTTGCCCGCGATCACGAGGATCCGCTTGTCGCCGTCGCGGATCTCGGGGATGTAGCGCTGGGCCATCACGGTGCGACGGCCATGCGCGGTGATGGTCTCGACGATCACGTACCGGTTCGGATCGGCATCGGTGACCCGGAACACCGATTCCCCTCCCATGCCGTCGAGCGGCTTGACCACGACGTCGCCGTGCGCCTCGATGAACGCGTGAATCTGGCCGGCAAGGCGCGTAACGAGGGTCGGCACGCAGAACTGCGGGAACTCCATGACGGCGAGCTTCTCGCTGTGATCGCGAATCGCGCGCGGATCGTTGAAGACCCGTGCGCCGTCGCGCACCGCCTGCTCGAGCAGCCACGTGCTCGCCACGTATTCCGCATCGAAGGGCGGGTCCTTCCGCATCAGCACCGCGTCGAATTCGCTGAGCGACGTCTGCTGCGGCAGTTCGATGTGGTACCAGCGCTCCTTGTCGCCGGTCAGGGTGAGCTTTGCATTCTCGCCCACCACCACGCCGCCCTTCCACATCAGGCTCTCCTGGAGCATGAAGTAGAGCTCGTGACCGCGGCGCGCCGCCTCCACCATCATGGCATAGGTGGTGTCCTTGTACGTCTTGATCGACGACAGGGGATCGAGGATGACGCCGATTCTCATATGGGGGTGATCATGAAGGCGCCTCGGCGACTTCGATTGACAAGTTTAGCCTGCAAGACAAACCCCGGGCGTACGAACAAGGGGGAAGCCCCCCTTGCAGATCCCCGCCAAGGATACTCCCGTCGCGCGTCGCTAGAAGAGCAGGTTCGGCAGGAAGAGGGCGATCTGGGGGATGTACGTGACGAGCACGAGGAAGACGAGCAGGACCGACAGCCACGGCAGCGCCGCGCGCACGACCTCCATGATGGACATCTTCGTGATGCCCGCGGTCACGAACAGGTTCAATCCCACGGGTGGGGTCACCATGCCGATCTCGAGGTTCACGGTCATGATGATGCCGAGGTGGACCGGATCGATGCCGAGCTCCATCGCGATCGGGAACAGGATCGGCGCGAGGATCAGGATGATCCCGGTCGGCTCCATGAAGTTGCCGGCGATGAGGAGCAGGATGTTCACCACGATGAGGAACGCCCAGGACGGCATACCCCAGGCGAGGATCTGCTCGGCGATCGCCTGCGGGATGCGCTCGGTGGTGAGCACGTGCGCGAAGAGGAGCGCGTTGGCGATGATGAACATCAGCATCACCGTCACCTTCGCGGCGTCGACCAGCACCTGCGGGACGCCGCGCAGCCCGACGTCGCGGTAGACGAAGACCGCGATGATGAACGCGTACACGGCCGATACCGCGGCCGCCTCGGTGGGCGTGAAGACGCCGCCGTAGATCCCGCCGAGGATGATCACGATCAGCAGCATGCCCCACAGCGAGTCGCGACCGGCGACGAGAACCTCGCGGAGCGGGGCGCGCGGCTGGGGCTCGAGCTTGAGCACGCGGGCGCGGACGTAGATCGCGACCATCAGCATCAGGCCGAGCAGAATGCCGGGAACGACGCCCGCCATGAAGAGCTTGCCGACCGAGGTCTCGGTGGCCGCCCCGTAAACGACCATCACGATCGAGGGCGGAATGAGAATGCCGAGCGTGCCCGCGTTGCAGATCACTCCCGCCGCGAAGGGCAGCGGATAGCCCGCGCGCACCATCCCCGCGATCACGATCGAGCCGACCGCGACGACGGTCGCCGGCGACGAGCCGGACACCGCCGCGAACAGCATGCAGGCCAGCACCGACGCGATCGCAAGCCCCCCGCGCAGATGGCCGACGCACGCGATCGCGAAGCGGATCATGCGCTTGGCCACGCCCCCCGTCGTCATGAACGCACCGGCGAGGATGAAGTATGGAATCGCGAGCAGCGTGAAGTGCTCGGAGGTCTCGAAGAGCTTCAGCGAGAGCGAGGCGAGCGAGTCCTGGCCGAAAACGAGGATCGTGATCAGTGACGAGAGGCCGAGCGCGACCGCGATCGGCATCCCGATCAGCATGAACGCGAACAGCAGGATCAGCAGGATCGCGGAGTTCACCGCTTCGACTCCCCCCCGGGGCCGTTGCCGGGCGCATCGATGCGGTGCTTGAGCGCGTCGGCCGCCTCGTCGCCGAGGAGCCGCGCCTCCTTGCCGGTGACGATCCGGAATAGCACCTCCGCGAAACGGAACGCGAGCAGTCCGAACCCTATCGGCAGCACCAGCCGCGGCACCCACTGCGGGATCGGGATGTCCTGCGCTTCGATCCCGATCTCGTACATCTTCGCGACGTAGATCCAGCCGCCGATGAAGACGATGACCGCATACACGATGCAGAGCACGGCCGCGACGGCGCCCACGATCTGCGCCGCGCGCGGCTTCAGCACCCTCACCAGCGCGTCGACGCCGATGTGCGAGCCGACGCGCACGCCGTAGGACATGCCGAGAAAGATCATCCAGGCGAACAGGAACGTGACGAGCTCCAGCGCCCAGACGAAGCTGTAGTTGAAGACGTACCGGGCGACCACCTGCGAAAAGGAGATCAGCGTCATGACGGCTAGGAGGAATGCGATGAGGCCTTCCTCCAGCCGCCCGAACCAGTCTCCCAGACGCACGGGCCCGCTCCCGAGTCAGGTACGGATACGCTGTGGACTGCTACGAAGTCACTCGCCGGCCTTCAGCGCGGCCTGGATCAGGTCCTTGCCGATGCCTGGCTCGAACTTCTTCCACACGGGCTGCATGGCCTTCTGCCACTCGGCGAGATCCTGCTTGGTGAGCGTCTGGATCTTGGCCTTGCCGGCTTCCGCGATCTTCTTCTTGTCCGTCTCGTTGATTTCGAAGGCGAGCTTGTTCGCGTAGGCCGTCGCTTCCTTCATGGCTTCGGCGAGACCCGCGCGAACATCAGGCGGGAGCTTGTTCCACCAGCCCGCATTGGTGACCACCATGTACTCGATCAGGCCGTGATTGGTCTCGGCGATCGTCTTCTGCACCTCGAAGAACTTCTGCGAGTAGATGTTCGACCACGTGTTCTCCTGGCCGTCCACGACGCCCGTCTGGAGCGCCTGGTAGACTTCGCTGAAGGCCATCTTCTGGGGGTTGGCGCCGACCGCGCGGAACTGCGCTTCGAGCACGTCGGAGGACTGGATGCGGAATTTAAGGCCTTTCACGTCCGCCGGAACCCTGAGCTGGTCCCGGTTGGACGAGAGCTGCTTCATCCCGTTGTGCCAGTAGGCTAGCCCCTGGAGGCCCTTGCTCTGCATGGAATTGAGCAACGCCTGGCCGTCCGGGCCGTCCTGGAACTTGTCCACGACTTCGATGCTCGGGAAGAGGAACGGCAGGTCGAACACCTTCAGCTTCTTCGTGTAACGGTCGAACTTCGAGAGCGAGGGCGCGATCAGCTGGACGTCGCCAAGCAGCAGCGCTTCCATCTCCTTCGCGTCGCCGAAGAGCTGCGAGCTCGGGAACACCTGCACCTGGACCTTGCCGGGGAGTTTCTTCTCGGCGAGCTCCTTGAACTTCAGCGCGCCCTGCCCTTTCGGCGTCTTCTCGGCCACGACGTGGCTGAACTTGATCACGATGGGCTGCTGCGCGAACGCGATCGAAGATGCGCACAGCGCCAGCGCGGTAGTGAATGCGGCGAACAACTTCATGGTGGTTCTCCTCCAGGGAATACGACACTCTCAAAAGAACTCGACCGGCGATCCCGTGGGATGTCGGCGTTTCTCGAACTTCTTTCCGTTGCGCATAAACCGATGCCGATCGGCACGCTCCACAACGGATGCACGAGCGCTGCAGCTGGTTTGTTTTATCGCCTCGCTAGGTCGACCGGGTCGATGCGACGGACGCTCGTGCGCGGCTATTCTACCCACATCCCCGCGGGCAAGGTATCCGTCGTCGGAACGAATGGTGGAAGGGCCGGGGCGGCTATTTGCCCGCCGCGACCATGTAGTCGACCGCAGCCTTGATCTCTGCGTCGGGGGCCGCCGTCTGGCCACCCTTCGGGGGCATGGCCCCCTTGCCTTTCAGCACGCTCGCGTACAGGGCATCCATGCCGGTCGCGATGCGCGGCGCCCACGCAGCCTTGTCCCCGAACTTGGGCGCGCCTGCCACGCCGGCCTGGTGGCAAGCAACGCAGGCGCGGTCGTAGAC
>JBAVOG010000899.1:0-2080 GCA_049691875.1 Burkholderiales bacterium
TCGCCGCACCGCGCAGATGCGCGAGGCGCTCGGCGAATCGCCGGGCATTGCCCGCATTCAGGAATGCGCCGCGGGTGCCGCGCGAGCCGGTGGCTCCGGTTCCGCGCAATCCTCCGACGAGGCCGCCGAGCACGAGTTCCGTCGCGGCGAGTCCGAATCCCAGGAGCCGGCCGAGGCGGCTCGCGGGGACGCTGGATTTCCGCTTCGCGGCGGGAGCGCTCACTGACACCGATCCGACGGGGCGCGCGAAGTGGGGGGAGTGTGATACGTTTTGGAGCCCACGATGATCGATTATAGGAGGACGGATGGAAGCAGATGAGAAGGGACTCTATGACCGCGGCATGAAGATCCGCCGCGAGGTGCTCGGCGCGGAATACGTCGACAAGTCGGTGAACAGCGCGGACGAGTTCCAGCGCCACTTCCAGGAATACGTGACCAAGCACTGCTGGGGCGCGGTGTGGACGCGACCCGGGTTGCCGAAGAAGACGCGCAGCATGCTCAACCTCGCCATGCTCGCGGCGACGAATCGCTCGAACGAGCTGAAGCTCCACCTCAAGGGAGCGGTCAACAACGGAGTGACGAAGGAAGAGATGGCCGAGATCTTCCTGCAGGTCGGCGTCTACTGCGGGGCGCCCGCTGCGCTCGAGAGCTTCAAGGTCGCGAAAGAGGTGTTCGCGGAGCTTAAGATATAGGCTAGGGTTCTCTGGCCTCCCGGCCTGTCTGGCCACTTGGCGGCGCGCTCACGTCCGGAGGGAACTGTGACGACCGAAGATGCCCGCGAGCCGGAGGGCGGTGCGCCGTTTCCGGAAATCCGGGAAGTCGGGATGGATGCACCGGCGCGCTGGTTGCGCGCCGGGTGGGCGGATTTCCGCAAGGCTCCGGTACCGAGTCTTTTCTACGGCGTCGTCCTGGCGGCGATGGGCGCCGCGCTCGCGAACGTGCCGCACACCGGGGCCGTGGAGCTCGCCCTCGTCACGGGCTTTCTGCTGGTCGGGCCGTTTCTGCTCATGGGCCTCTACGACATCGCACGGCGGGTGCGGCGCGGCGAGGACGTGATGATCGGACCGACGACGGTCGCGTGGAAGGCGAACGTGTCCTCGATCGGCTTCTACGCCCTCATTCTGGCCCTGCTGCTCGCCGTCTGGATTCGCATCTCGATCGTCGTGGTGGCGCTCTTCTTCGAGGGTGCGCCACCCTCGGCGTCGTCGCTCCTTCAGGACGTCATGGCGAACCCCGAGGCGCTCACGTTCGTGGCCGCCTACCTCGCGGCGGGATTCGGGTTTGCGTTGTTCGTCTTCGCCACGTCGGTGGTGTCGCTTCCGATGCTCTACGATCGCGAGAAGATGGACACGCTGACCGCCATGATCGCGAGCTTCAACGCGCTGCGCGTCAATTTCTGGCCGATGCTGCTGTGGGCGGTGATCATCGTTGCGCTGACCGCAATCGGATTCGCCACGCTCTACTTCGGGCTCGTCCTGGTACTGCCGCTGGTCGGCCTTGCCACCTGGCACGCGTACCGGGAAGTCGTCGTGCCGGCCGACGCGCCGAAGTCCATGCCATGAGCGGTGTTCTGCGCATCGATGCGGAGCGCTACTGGCGTTCCGTCGAGACCTCCGGGAAGATCGGCCCCGGACGGCCCGGGGGACTCGCGCGCGTTGCGCTTTCCGACGCGGACCGGGAGATGCGCGACCTGTTCGTGCAGTGGTGCGAGTCGGCCGGGTGTGCAGTCACGATCGACCGGGTCGGGAACATCTTTGCGCGGCGCGCCGGAACGGAACCGGCAGCCCCGCCTGTGGTGATCGGCAGCCACCTGGACACGCAGGTGAACGGGGGCAAGTACGACGGCATCGTCGGCGTGCTGGCGGGTCTCGAGGCCGTGCGCACGCTGAACGACCTCGGTCGATCGACCCGGCGTCCGATCGAGATCGTGTCCTGGACAAACGAGGAAGGAGCGCGATTCTCGCCGCCGATGATCGCATCCGGCGCGTTCGCCGGCGTATTCGAAACCGCTTGGGTGCTCGCGCGCGCCGACGACGATGGTCGACTGCTCGGCGCGGAGCTGGAACGCATCGGGTATGCC
>JBAVOG010000900.1:0-4189 GCA_049691875.1 Burkholderiales bacterium
GGTTTCATGGCGGCGCGCACCGAGCTCCTGCGCCAGATGCCGGGCCGGATCATCGGCGTCGCGAAGGACGTCGCCGGCAACGTCGCCTACCGCATGGCACTGCAGACTCGCGAGCAGCACATCCGGCGCGAGAAGGCCACCAGCAACATCTGCACGTCGCAGGTGCTGCTCGCCAACATCGCCGCCTGCTACGCGATCTACCACGGTCCCGAGGGGCTGCGCCGGATCGCGCTACGCACCCATTTCATGGCACGGCTGCTCGCGCGGTCGGTGAACATGTCGCTCGAGCCGGAGTCGACGGACTTTTTCGACACGGTCACGTTCGACGTGGGGTCCACGCAGTCGAACGTCCGCAAGCTCGCGGCCACGAAGCGCATCAACCTGCGCTGGATCGGCGCCGACCGGGTCGGCGCGGCGCTCGACGAGACCACCACCATCGAGGACGTTGCGGACATCGCCTGGGCACTGACCGGCCATCATGCAAACGTCCACGAGCGCGCGCAGGCGCTCGCCACGGGGTCCGAGGCGATTCCGGCCGGGCTGCGGCGGAGCGACGCGATCCTCGTGCATCCGGTCTTCAACCGCTACCGTAGCGAGACCGAGATGATGCGCTACCTCAAGCGCCTCGAGAACCGCGACTACTCCCTCACGCACGGGATGATCCCGCTCGGCTCGTGCACGATGAAGCTCAATGCCGCTGCCGAGATGGCACCCGTCTCCTGGCCCGAGTTCGCCGCCATCCACCCGTTCGCCCCGAGCGAGCAGGCACGCGGATATACCGAGCTGCTGGATCAGATGTCGGCGGCGCTCGCCGAGATCACCGGGCTCGCGCGCATGTCCTTTCAGCCCAACTCGGGCGCGAACGGGGAATACTCCGGATTGATCGCGATTCGCAACTATCACGCGTCGCGTGGTGACGCCGCGCGCGACGTCTGCCTCATTCCGTCGTCCGCGCATGGCACCAACCCGGCTTCCGCGACCATGGCCGGCATGCAGGTCGTGGTCGTCGCCTGCGATGCGCGCGGCAACGTGGACGTCGCCGATCTGAAGAACAAGATCGCGCATCACTGCGATCGACTCGGCGCGATGATGATCACCTACCCCTCGACGCACGGCGTCTTCGAGCAAGCGGTGCGGGACATCTGCGCGCTCGTGCACGATGCCGGCGGGCAGGTCTACATGGACGGTGCGAACCTGAACGCGCTCGCAGGCCTCGCGCGCCCGGGCGATTTCGGCGCCGACGTGTGTCACATCAACCTGCACAAGACGTTCTGCATTCCACACGGCGGAGGCGGACCGGGGATGGGCCCCATTGGCGTGGCGAAGCATCTCGCCCCGCACCTGCCCTGTCATCCGGTCGTCCCCAAGGCAGGTCTCGCATCGGGCAATGGAACAGTCGGCTCTGCGCCATTCGGCAGTCCCCTCATCGTGACGATCTCGTGGATGTACCTGCGCATGATGGGCGCAGTGGGGGTCCGCAAAGCGAGCGAGGTCGCGATTCTCAATGCGAACTATGTTGCCCGGCGCCTGCAGTCGCGCTTTCCGATTTTATATACCGGCGCGGGCGGCCATGTCGCGCACGAATGCATCCTCGACACCCGCTCGTTCAAGGACACCTACGGCGTGACCGCCGAGGACATCGCGAAGCGGCTGATGGACTACGGCTTTCACGCGCCGACCCTCTCGTTCCCGGTGCCGGACACGCTGATGGTCGAGCCCACCGAGAGCGAGAGCCTGCGCGAACTCGATCGCTTCTGCGACGCCATGATCGCCATTCACGGCGAGCTCGAGCGCATCCGGTCCGGCGAATGGGACCGCACTGACAATCCCCTCAAGAACGCTCCGCACACTGCGGCCGAGATCGCGGGTGACTGGTCGCACGCGTACACGCGCGAGGACGCGGCGTTCCCGCTGCCATCATTGCGGGAATCGAAGTTCTGGCCGGCGGTGAAACGGCTGGACCAGGTGTACGGCGATCGCCACTTCGTCTGCACCTGTCCGCCCATGGGCGCCTACGCCGACGCGACCTGACCGGAGCGACACCCGATGCGACGACTGACAAGGGGAATTCTATGGATCGCGGGTGCGCTCGCGATCGGCTGGTCGGCGCTCGCGCTGTATTACGCGTCGGGCCTCTCGCCCGATTGGGCGCGACTGGCGCTCGCACTCGCCCCGCCCGTTGCTGCGCTTATTGCGGCCTGGCGGCTGCGCGGTCGCGGCGCGCTGATCGTCGTCGGGGTGATCTTCGCCGGTGTCCTCGGATGGTGGCTCTCGATCGCGCCATCGAACGATCGGGACTGGCAGCCCGAGGTGGCAAAGCTGGCCTACGCGACGTTCGACGGCGACAAGGTCACGATCCACAACGTCCGCGACTTCGAGTATCGGACCGAGACCGATTTCACCCCCCGTTACATCGACCGGACGGTAAACCTCAACGACATCCGGACCATCGACGTCGTGAGCTCCTATTGGTCGGGCGAGCTCATCGCGCACCTGTTCCTGAGCTTCGGATTCGGGGACGGTGAGCAGATCGCCGTCTCGATCGAAACCCGCAAGGAGAAGACCGAGGAGTACTCCACCCTGGCGGGTTTCTTCCGCCAGTACGAGATCGTCTACGTCGTGGCGACCGAGCGCGATCTGATCGGCGTGCGCACGAACCACCGGCGGCCGCCCGAGGACGTCTACGTCTACCGCACCGACGCGAAACCGGCGGGCGCCCGGCAACTGTTCACCGACTACCTCCGCGCCATGAACCACCTGGTCGAGCACCCCGAGTTCTACAACACGCTCACGACGAACTGCACCACGGTGATCGTGATGCACACCGACGCGGTCCGCGACGTGATTCCGAGGAGCTGGAAAGTCCTCGCGTCCGGGCTGTTCCCCGAGTACCTGTACGAGCTCGGCTATCTCGACGAAAGCGTGCCGTTTCGGGAGCTCAAGCAGCGCGCCCACGTGAATGCGCGCGCGCAATCGGCCGGCGCCGCCGACGATTTTTCCGCGCAGATCCGCGCCGGCACGCCGGTACCGAAGCGCTGAGACCCTTCGCGTAGCGTGCCCGAGCTTCCGGACATCACAATCTACGTCGAGGCGCTCGAGCGAAGGGTCGTCGGCCAGTCGCTCGTGCGCGTGCGGCTCGTCAGTCCGTTCGTTCTCCGCACCGCGGTTCCTCCGATTGGAGCGGCCGAAGGCCGTCGCGTTACCGGGGTCCGCCGGCTCGGTAAGCGCGTGGTCCTCGCGCTGGATGGCGGACTGTTCCTCGTCATGCACCTGATGGTCGCCGGGCGGCTCCGCTGGGTGCCGTCGGGCGCCCGGCTGCCCGGACGCATCACGCTGGCCGCGCTCGACTTTCCCGACGGCTCGGTGGTGTTCACGGAAGCCGGCACGAAGAAGCGCGCTTCACTACACCTCCTCGCGGACGAAGCCACGCTCTCGGCAATGAATCCCGGCGGTCTCGAGCCACTGGATGCCGATCCGGCGGCGTTCGCGGCGCGCCTCGCCGCGGAGAATCACACGCTGAAACGCGCCCTTACCGATCCGCACCTGTTCAGCGGCATCGGCAACGCGTACTCCGACGAGATCCTGCACCGCGCGCGGCTGTCGCCGCTCACGCTCACACAAAAGCTGACGCCGGAAGAAGTGTCTCGCGTGCATCGCGCCACGGTCGAAGTGCTGACCGAGTGGTCCGGACGGCTCCGCGCGCAGGCGGGCGACGCATTTCCCGAGAACGTCACGGCATTCCGACCCGAAATGGCCGTGCACGGCAAGTTCGGCAAGCCCTGCCCGGTGTGCGGCGCCCCGGTGCAGCGCATCCGGTACGCGGAGAACGAGACGAATTACTGCGCGCGGTGCCAGACCGGCGGCGTGGTGCTTGCCGATCGCGCGCTATCCCGCCTGCTGCGCAAGAGCTGGCCGCGCAACATCGACGAGCTGGGCTAGCAATTCAGCGTCCGCTGGAGCGGAACTTCGCGAGGAACATCTCGCGCGCAGCCGCGCTGGGAATGTGCTCGGCGAGCCGCTGGACGAAATCCCGGGCGCTTTTCGCGCGACCGGTCTCGAGCACGATGAGGCCCCGCGCATAGCTTGCGACGGCTTCCAGCAGCGCTTCGCGCGCGCGGCGCTCGATCGCCGAATCGACTGGGCGGGGTCGCAGCGTCTCGCGCCGATCGTAAGGCGCCTTGGGCAAACC
>JBAVOG010000901.1:0-5364 GCA_049691875.1 Burkholderiales bacterium
AAGCAGCGCGGCGCGCGCGGCGTCTGCGTCGACATCGATCCGCAGCGCATACGCGAGAGCGATGCCAACGCTAGGCGTGTGGGCGTTGCCGATCGCATCACTTTCCTGAACCAGGATCTGTTCGAAACCGACCTCACCAGCGCAACGGTCGTCACGCTGTTTCTCTCGCCGAGCATAAATTTCAAGCTGCGCCCAAAGCTCATGCGTGAGTTGCGGCCCGGCACGCGTGTGATCTCGTACGTGCATGGGATGGACGACTGGGCGCCCACCGACTCGCGAACCGTCCAGGGCGCCTACGGCCCGCGTGACCTGCGCCTCTGGGTCATTGCTCCTCGACAGTAGGCGCACGGTCGGCTAGCGAACGCCTCCCATCATGCGGCCGGAACCGAAGCTGCGCAGCGCATCACGCTGTTCTTGCGTGAGCACCTTGTCGAGATCGCCACGCGCGTCGAGCACTGCCTCGACCCGCTTCAGCCGCAGGTCGAACAGGCGTTTGTACGCAGCGACGATCGCGCTCCGCTCGGGTTTCTCGGCCAGATAGAGATCGCGCAACTTGGCCTGCTCGTCCTGCATCTGGCCGACGACCTGCCACTCCTTCTTCCGCAGGGCGTCGCTGATCTGGTTCACCTTGCCGCGCTGCGTGGCGTCGAGATCGAGCATTTGGAGGGGCCCCAGGCCGAGGCCGCTCATCATGCCGGCTTCCATTCCGTAGCCCGGCCCGTAGCCGCCCATCATGCCCGGCCCCATCCCGTAGCCCGGCCCGTAGCCACCCATCATGCCCGGTCCCATACCGTAGGCCGGACCATAGCCGCCCATCATTCCAGGGCCCATGCCGTAGCCCGGACCATAGCCGCCCATCATCCCGGGACCCATCCCGTAACCGGGGCCATAGCCTTGTCCCGTACTGGATCCTCCACGCGGGCCCGGACCTGCGCCTTGCGGATTGCCGCCCATCATGCCCGGCCCTATCCCGGCGCCCGGCCCCATGCCGGGGCCCTGCTGCGGTTGCGCCGATGCTGCGCCGGCCAGCATGCCGGCCGTTGCGAGCGCGAGAATCGTTCTCGTGAAATTCATCTGGGTTCTCCTGCTTCGATATGCGCCACATCTCGCCGACGGCGAAGCGGCGGATGATTAAAGACATCGCTTGCCATCCCGTGCGGCCCTGGTTGCTCGGCTTGCGCAATCACCCAATTATCATTACGACGGACACTTTTATGCTGTGGCCTACGCCGCTTCTCGTTATTGATCTAGGTCTACTCCGGTCCCGAATGACCCCCGTCATTCCATTGCTGTTCTTTCGAACGCTTGGTGCACGTATAAGTTCGGGGCAATGCGGATAAGTTTCGCTCAGCCCACCGGGTGAGCAGTCCAAACGCCCCGGCATGCGCGCGAGCGCTTGCCGGGGTGCGTCGGTCGGTCAGTGCCAGCGGCGGTACGCTCTGTGGGTGTAGCCCCAGTGGCGTGGCGCGCGATAGTGGCTTCCCCAGCCCGAATGCCCGCGGTAGCCATACGATCGCGAGTGACCGTAGTGACGCGGAGGCGCGACGTGCCTGCGCGACGGCTGGTAGTGCCGTGGCGCGGTGCGCTGCGCGTGGCTGTACGCGGGCGAATGCGTAGGCCCGCGCGAATATCCATTCCGGCCACCGCGCTCATCGGCCTGCGTGGCGAATGATGCTGTGGAAAGCAGTGTAGCGGCGGCGATTCCGATCATGAGGCGCTTCATGGGTTTCTCCTTTCATGGCGTGACACGGCGTCACGTGAGAAAGAAAATGCCGTATGTCGCCGTCGCGTGGGCGACATGATGTAAGCGCCTGTTGCTCGAGCCCGCTGCGGAAAAGGATGGTTACAAAAAAGCCGGTTACAAGTTCGTGCTAGCGCGCCGGCGAGTCAGACCCGGTGCTCGGGTGCAAGCTCGCAACGCTCGGTGGTGTCGCCGATCTCGATCTGCACCGTCGCGTGATCAATCCCGAAGCGCTCGGCAAAGGTCCGGCAGAGATCGTTCAAAAACGCATCTCCCGGGTGACCGCCCGGCATCACGAGATGCACGGTGAGCGCGTTCTCGGTCGTGCTCATCGCCCAGATGTGCAGGTCGTGAATTTCGGCCACCCCGGGCATTGCGGCGAGATGCGCACGCACCCCGGCGGGCTCCAAGCCATGGGGGACCGCCTGCATGCTGAGCGCGAGCGAATCGCGCAAGAGGCCCCATGCGGCAAACAGGATGGCGGCAACGATCGCGAGACTGATGATCGGATCCAGCCACACCCAGCCGGTCGCGAGGATCACCGCGCCTGCGACCACGACGCCGAGCGAGGCTGCGGCATCCGCCACCATGTGCAGATACGCCCCGCGGATGTTGAGATCCCGCTTCCGCTCGCGCAAGAACAGTGCAGCAGTCGAGCCATTGATCACGACCCCAACCGCGGCGACCCAGATCATCACCGTGCCGTTTATCTGCACCGGAACATCGAAGCGGCCGATCGCCTCCCACGCGATGCCCCCGCAGGCGACGAGCAGCAGCACGGAGTTGGCGAACGCTGCCATGATGGTCGAGCCGCGGAGTCCGTAGGTGAACCGCGCGCTGGGCGCACGCCGCGCGAGCGACGCTGCGCCCCAGGCGAGCAGCAGACCGAGCACGTCGCTCAAGTTGTGCGCGGCGTCGGCGAGCAGCGCGAGCGAGTTCGCGAAGAACCCGAAACTCGCCTCGACCACGACGAAGGCCGTATTGAGAACGACACCGATCGCGAACGCCCGCCCGGGCGCAATGCCGGGACCGTGTGCATGGCCGCCGTGATCGTGATGTGCGTGTCCGTGTGCCATCGTGATGGGGTAAGCGCCGGACTATGGTAACCGGTGCGGGCCCGGTTTCGCGCTACACAGTGCGCGCCGCTGGTAAGATCCATCCGAGCGCACTGCCTTCGCGCATTGCCTTCGAATGTCCCAGCTCACCCTCACCACACCGGACGCCGCCACCCCTACCATTGCCCTGGCGGGCCGTCTCGACGCCGTCTCGCTGGGACCCGTATGGGCGCAGGCACGGCAGGCGCTCGCGCGTAATCCCGACCGGCCGGTCGTCGTCGACTGCCGCGGCGTCGACTACTGCGACGGTGCCGGGGTCGCATTGCTCGTCGACCTCCTCCGCACCGAGCGGGCGAACGAGGCCGCGGTCCGAATCGAAGGTCTGCAGGAGGGATTTCAGCGCCTGCTCGACCAGTACGATCCGGTGGACTTTCGCGCGCCACCGCCACAGCGCCAGAGCACGGGCTCGCTCATCGAGCGGCTCGGGCGCGCCGGGCGCGACGGGTGGCAGGGCACATACGATCTCATTGCCTTCGTCGGCGAAGGGGTGATCGCCGTCGTTGCGGCACTGCGCCGCCCACACTCGGTGCGGTGGCGCGACGCGCTCTTCATGGCCGAGGAGGTCGGCGTGAACGCGTTGCCGATCGTCGCGCTCATCGGCTTCCTGATGGGGGTGATCCTCGCGTTCCAGTCGGCGGTCGCGATGCGCCAGTTCGGTGCGGAAATATACGTGGCGGATCTCGTCGGCCTGGCGATGACGCGCGAGCTCGGCCCGTTGATGACCGCCATCCTGCTTGCGGGTCGATCGGGCGCGGCATTCGCCGCCGAGATCGGGACGATGAAGGTGAACGACGAAGTGAACGCGCTTGCCACCATGGGGCTCGATCCGGTCCGGTTCCTGGTCGTGCCGCGCGTGCTGGCCGCGGTCGCCATGACGCCCCTGCTCAGCATCTTTGCGGTGCTGATCGGACTGGTCGGCGGCGCGCTCGTCATGCAGCTGTTCGACGTTCCTTTCTACACCTACTACCTGGAGGTCGTGAACCGCGTGAAGCTGAATGACCTGATGAGCGGACTGTTCAAGTCGATCGTGTTCGGCGTTCTGGTGGCCGGCATCGGGTGTCTGCGCGGCCTCCAGACTCGAACCGGTGCGGCGGCGGTGGGCCTCTCGGCGACCAGCGCAGTGGTCACGGGCATCGTCCTCATCGTGGCCGTGGACGGAATCTTCGCGGTCGTCTTTTACTACCTCAATATCTAGCGTGGACATCGATCTGGACCGCAAGGTCGCCAACAAGGGCGAGGTCGTGATCAAGGTCGAGGGGCTGACGGCCGCCTTCGGCGATCGCGTCATCCTCGAGGACGTGAGCCTGGAGGTCTACAAGGGCGAGGTGTTCGGGATTCTCGGCGGGTCGGGAAGCGGCAAGACAGTCCTGGTGCGGCACATCATCGGGCTCTACGAGCCTGCGGCCGGCCGGGTACTGATCGAGGGCCAGGACGTGGCGGCTGCGCAGGGCGAAGCCCGTCTCGCCCTGTTGCGTCGTATTGGCGTGATGTACCAGCTCGGCGCGCTGTTCGGCTCCATGACCCTGCTGGAGAACGTCAGCCTTCCCCTCGAGGAATACACCGAGCTTCCGGCCGAGGCGATCGAGCTGGTGGCCCGCCTCAAGCTCAAGCTGGTCGGCCTGGACGGCTTCGAGCACCACATGCCTTCCGAACTTTCGGGCGGCATGCAGAAGCGCGCGGCGATCGCCCGCGCGATGGCGCTCGATCCGGCGATCCTCTTCCTGGACGAGCCGTCCTCGGGACTCGATCCGGTGACTGCAGCGGACTTCGATCGGACAGTGCTCCGGCTTGCCCGGACGCTCGGCATCACGGTGGTGGTCGTGACGCACGACCTCGCCAGCACGTTCACGATCTGCGACCGTGTCATCATGCTTCACAAGCAGAAGAAGGGCATCATCGCCGAAGGCGATCCCCACGTTCTGCGCGAGAAAAGCGACAATCCGCTGGTGCGGCACTTCTTCAATCGCGAGCCCGAAAGCGAGACCGCGTAGGCGATGAGCGCGAAGGCGAATTATTTCAAGCTGGGGCTCTTCATACTCGTCGCGATCGCGATTGCCGTCGCGATGGTGCTTGCGCTTGGAGCAGGGAAGATCTTCGAGCGTACCGTCGTGCTCGAGACCTACATCGACGATTCCGTGCAGGGTCTCGATATCGGATCCAAAGTCCGCTACCGCGGCGTTCTGCTCGGCGAGGTGAAGCGATTGGGATTCACCGCCGAGCGGTACGAGCTCGACAAGCCGCTCGGACAGCGCAAGCCCTATGTGCTGGTCGAGGCCGTTCTGAATCTCGATCGGCTCGGTCCGCTGGGCGACGTGGACGTCGAGCTGATGAAGCAATACATCGATCAGGGCCTGCGCATCCGGGTCGCGCCGCAGGGAATCACGGGAATCAATTATCTGGAGCTCGATTTCGTCGATCCGCAGGTCAATCCGCCGTTGCCGATCGACTGGCGGCCGAGCAAGCCCTACATCCCCTCTGCGCGCGCCAAGCTCGTGCAGTTCACCAACC
>JBAVOG010000902.1:0-1837 GCA_049691875.1 Burkholderiales bacterium
ACCTTGCCCGCCGCGTCCTCGCCGCTCTTCAACCGCGCGAGCGCGCGCACCGGATCGAGCGCGACCTGCTCGCCGGCGGCGAGCCCCGCCAGCACCTCGACGCCGACATCGGGAATGGTCTCGCCCACGCGCAGCTGTCGGAACCGGATGGCGCTGTTTTCCAGGACGACGTATGCACCCGTCACCTCGCTCCGTCTGACAATCGCGGAGGCGGGCACGATCAGCTTCTTCGTCGTGCCGATCGTGAAGGTTCCGCGTACGAACATGCCGGGATAGACACCCTCGAGCAGATCGGGCAGATCGAGGCGCACCTGCGTCGTGTGCGTGCGTGCGTCGGCGGACGGCAGCACCGTGACGGCGCGCGCGCGCACGCTCCTGCCGAGCGCGGGCAGCTCGATGAATGCTTCGATCGGAACGTGCATCTCGGCAAGCCGTGCCTGCGGCACAGTGACCACAGCACGCAGATCTTTCGGGTCGAACAGCGTCACGAGCGGCTTGCCGGGCTGCGCCATCTCGCCGAGATCTACCTGACGTGCCGCGACCACGCCGGAGAACGGCGCAGCGATGATCGTGTAGCCCCTGCCCGTGCGCGCCTGGCCGGCGCTCGCGCGCGCCGCGGCAACCTGCGCCTGGGCGGAAGCGAAATCCGACAGCGCCTTGTCGAGCGCGGCCTCGCTGACGAACTTCTGGTCGATGAGCTTCTTCGTCCGTTCCAGGTTCACGCGCGCATTGGTGAGCGCCGCTTCGGCCTGGGCGACCTGAGCCTCGGCCGTGGCAACGACCTGGCCCGCCTCCTGCGGGTCGATGCGTGCGATCACGTCGCCGCGCTTCACCCGGTCGCCGACGTCCACCTTCAGCTCGACGATGCGCCCCTCGGTCTGGGCCGCCACGGTCGACTGCCGTACCGCCTCGACCACGCCCTCTGCGGGATAACTGCGCGCCACGTCGCGATACGCCACCGGCGCGGTGTCGAGCGGTTCCGCGGCGGCCGCGCCGACGGTGCCCCATGCGCAGAGGGCAAGCACTGCCAGCGCCTGGGCGGCATGCGTTCTGCGAATCGACATGGACCGTTCTCCTTAAATATTAGAAAATCCTGATTAATCCGAATGTACGGGTAGATCCCACCCCCTACAACCGCTGTGTGACCGGGGTCACGCTCGTACTCATACCCATAGCCCTCCCGCGAGTCGGGTCATCGCCGTTCCGGTCTCCCGCAGTTCCTATTGAGAATCAGCCTTCGGGAGACCATATCCTGTATGAATCGCCCAACATTGCTGCGCATCAAATGGGATGAGGTCTCCCGCACGTGAAATACAAGGACTACTACGAGGTTCTCGGAGTGCCGCGCACCGCCTCGGATGACGACATCCGCAAGGCGTACCGCAAGCTCGCCCGCAAATATCATCCGGACGTCTCCAAGGAGCAGAACGCCGAGGAGAAATTCAAGGAGATCGGCGAGGCATACGAGACCCTCAAGGACAAGGAGAAGCGTGCGGCATTCGACCAGCTCGGCCGTCACCAATCCGGGCAGGAGTTCCGGCCACCTCCCGGATGGGGGACTCAGTTCGGCGGCACAAGCTTCGAGGACGTCGTCGACCTATCCGACCTGTTTGCGCAATTCGGCGGTGGCGGTGGCAGCCGCCGCGGGCGCGCGCGCAGCGCGCGCGGTTTCTCCATGCCGGGCCAGGACTACGAAGTCACCGCGCACGTGACGCTCGAGGACGCAGCACGCGGCACCGAGCTCGTGGTGGATCTGTCGGCACCCGAACCCGGACCTGACGGCACGCTGCGGCGCGTGCCCAAAAAGATTCGCGTACGCGTGCCGACGGGCGCGACC
>JBAVOG010000903.1:0-24059 GCA_049691875.1 Burkholderiales bacterium
TCTAGCGCGGGTCGTCGAGAATGCGGCGCGCCTCGCGCCCCGTCTCGAACACCCGCGAGGAGAGGCGGCGCTTTTCCAGTTCCTGGCCGAGCTTCAGACGCATGAAGCCGCTGTTCGTGTAGCGTGATCGAGAAAGCGCTGCTCCAGCGCCACGAACAGCTGATCGGGTGTGCCGTTGCCGCCATAGCCGGTCGTTGCGAGGACGTCTCCGTCCCGGAGAATGGCAATGGCGTCCTGGACGGGAATGATCTTCTTCATCGTGTCGCCGACGCATGATACGCCGGCGGTGGCAGCCCCGTCAGCTGTCGCGGGCACCTTCGGCGGGCGGGCTTTTGCCGCTGGCATGCGGGAGGATGATGCAGGTCGTTGTGCCGTGCGCGTACAGGCGACCGTCACTTCCGCGCAGATGCCCCTCGGCGGTGGCGATCCGGTTGCCGCGATGAATGATGCGACCTTCGGCGTGCAGCAGGCCGGTGCGCACCGTGATGCCCTTGACCAGGTTCACCTTCAGCTCGACGGTCGTGTATCCCACCCCGGCGGGCAGCGTGGTGTGGACCGCGCAACCCATCGCCGAGTCGAGGAGGGTGCATGCCACGCCGCCGTGTACCGCGCCGCTCGGGTTGTAGTGGAACTCCATGGGCTCGATCGCAAAGACGGCGCGGCCTTCCGCCACTTCGACGAGGCTGAATCCGACCGTCTGGGCGAGCGGGGGCGGGGGAAATTTTCCCGCAACGAGCGCACGCAGATAATCGAGGCCCGCCATTCCAGCGCCGGCCTCCGCGCCGATATGCGGGTCCTCCCAGGTCACGGTGCGGGTGCGAGACGCGGTGCTTGTCGTCACAGTTCGTTCTCCTCGTGCGATTCGATGGGTCCCGGATGGTGGTCGCGCAGGGCAAGCGATATGAGACGGAGGTGCCCCTCATCGGGGTGAAATGTCACCCTAAATCCGACCGATCGGGCGAGCGCAAGCATGGCCACGTTCGTTGCGAGCACGTCGCCCGTCAGACCCGCGAGCCCGCTTGCCTGGGCGTGCGCCACGAGCCTTCGGAGGAGTCGTTTCCCGGTGCCGTTTCCGTGCCAGGCGTCGGCGACGGTGATTGCGATCTCGGCTGTCTCGGCCGCGCTCTCATCCCGGGCGTAGCGCGCCACGCCGATGGGAGTCTCCTCACCTGCGAACGTCGCGGTCGCAATCAACGCGAAATCGCGCGTGAAATCGACGTTCACCAGCCGGCTCAGGAGCTGCGGATTCTGCTTGATCCCGCCGGTGAGGAATCGCTGATAGAGACTCTCGGAGGAGAGTGCTCTCCCGAGCGCGATCACGAGGTCCGCGTCGTCGGGAAGCAACGGGCGCACGACGATTGCGTGTCCCGGCATCAGCGGCCATCCCGTTGTCAGCATTGCGCGCTGGACAGGGCTCATGCTTGCCTCCCGGATTCGAATAGATCTGCTTGCGTGACTTCTCCGTCGGCCGGCATCGTCGACCTTTGAGGCGGACGCGGGGCATTCCGTGCGATGAGGGCTTCGAACGCGGTTGTCGCGTACTGCCCGGCGGCCGGGTTCCGCAGCAGCCGACGGTCATGATGCGCCGCATAGACGATGGCAAAGAGCTCGAACGAGAATTGCTCGGGATCGGTTTCGCGTCCAAGGTGACCCTCCGCCACCGCGAGCGCGGCTGCACGCGCCAACGCGCGGCGCAAGTCCTGCTGGGCGGCGACCAGCGCGTCGCGCACGGGACCGGGCCGGTCGTCGTATTCGGTCGTCGCACCGATGATGACGCATCCCCCGGGCACGGCCGAGTCGTCGGACCAGGCGAGCCAGCGTCGAAAGAGCTCGCGGAGCCGCGGCAGGCCGCGCGGCGCCGTGAGGGCAGGGGTGAAGACGAAGCGCTCGAAGCGCTCGCGGGCGTCCTTCAACGTGGCGAGCTGGAGGTCTTCCTTCGAGCCGAAGTGGGCGAACAGGCCGCTCTTGGACATTCCGAGCCGCGACGCGAGCGAACCGATGGTAAGACCCTCGAGCCCGTGTTCGCTGGCGAGTGCCACCGCCTCGCCGAGGATGTCGTGCCGGGTTTGTTGCCCTTTTCGCATGAGGCAAAAATAGCACGAACGTTCGGTTTAATGCAAGCGATTTCGCGGGAGATGAAAAAGCGCTATATCTAACTATTTCAAGATAGTTACGAATACTATCTAATGTTTTACATGAGACACTTTCCCGGCCAGAGTAACGGAAGTGGTTGCCCATCACATGTTCGGATAATTCGGGCCCTCCCCCCCCTGAGGCACGACCCAGTTGATGTTCTGCGTGGGATCCTTGATGTCGCAGGTCTTGCAATGCACGCAGTTCTGCGCGTTGATCTGCAGACGTGGATTGGATCCGTCCGCATCCCGCACGATTTCGTACACGCCCGCCGGGCAATAGCGTTGTTCGGGGGCGTCGTACAGCGCTAGGTTGACCACGATGGGAACCGACGCGTCGTGCAGCGTGAGATGCGACGGCTGATTCTCCTCGTGGTTCGTGCCCGAGATATACACCGACGATAGCTTGTCGAAGGTCACGACCCCGTCGGGCTTGGGGTAGTCGATCCTGGGATATTCGGATGCCTTCGCCAGGCGGTCGTGGTCCGCGTGCACCCGGAACGTCCAGGGCGCCTTGCCGCGGAACAGGTATTGGTCGATTCCGGCGTACACGACCCCGGCCAAGAGGCCCTTGTAGAACGACGGACGGATGTTGCGCACGCGGTACAACTCCTCCCACAGCCAGGTCCTGCGCAGCCGCTCGGCGTAATCCGTGACTTCGCGCGGACCGTCCTCGCGCAGGGCATCGATCAGGGCCTCGGCCGCGGTCATGCCCGATTTCATCGCGAGGTGGGTGCCCTTGATCTTCGGGACGTTGAGGAAGCCGGCGGTATCTCCGATCAGCAGCCCCCCCCGGAAAGTCAGTTTCGGCAGCGATTGATAGCCGCCCTCGGAAATTGCGCGTGCACCATATGCGATGCGACGCCCGCCTTCGAGCGTCGGGCGGACCTCCGGATGCGTCTTGAAGCGCTGGAACTCGTCGAACGGCGAGAGGTGGGGATTCTGGTAGTCGAGTCCCACCACGAACCCGATCGAAACCAGACGGTCCTCGAGATGGTAGAGAAACGCCCCGCCATAAGTACCCGAGTCGAGCGGCCACCCGATGCTGTGGAAGACATGCCCGGGGTTGTGCTTTTCCGGCGTCACCTCCCACACTTCCTTGATCCCGATCCCGTAGGTCTGCGGGTCGACGCCTTCGCGGAGCGCGAAGCGCTCGAACAGCGTCTTGGTGAGTGAGCCGCGACATCCCTCGGCGAAGACCGTCTGCCGCGCATGGAGCTCGACGCCGGGTTGGTAATTCGCCGTGTGCTGCCCGTCCTTGCCGATGCCCATGTCGCCGGTCGCGACGCCCTTCACGCTGCCGTCGTCGTTATAGAGCACCTCGGCTGCCGCGAACCCCGGGTAGATCTCGACGCCGAGCGCCTCGGCCTGCTCACCCAGCCAGCGGCAGAGATTGCCCAGGCTGATGATGTAGTTGCCTTCGTTGTGCAGGAACGGCGGCAGGGGCAGTCGGAAGCCACCCTTCTCGGTCAGGAACATCACGCGGTCTTCGGTGACCGGCGTCTTGAGCGGCGCGCCTTGTTCCTTCCAGTCCGGAATCAATTCATTCAGGCTGCGCGGCTCGATGACCGCGCCCGACAGGATGTGTGCGCCGATCTCCGATCCCTTGTCGATCAGGCACACGCCGAGTTCCCGGTTTGCTTCCGCCGCGAGCTGTTTCAGCCGGATCGCGCATGCGAGCCCCGCGGGCCCGCCGCCCACGATCACGACATCGTATTCCATTGATTCGCGCTGCACGGGTCCATCCTCCCCATCGGCATGCCTGACTGGCGCAGGAGTGGCGATCCGACTCCCTGCGCGCGAATTGTATAATCATCGCGCCGCACGGCACGCCCTTTCCGATTCGGTCCAAATACTCGCGAACTACCGGGAGCTCCACGGCGGGGAGAGGATGACGCACTCGCGCAGAAAGCTGGTTCACACGGAGGTCATCCCGATACGCTGGGGCGACATGGACGCGATGAACCATGTGAATAACACGGTGTACTTCCGGTACATGGAGCAGGCGCGGATCTCCTGGTTCGAGCATCTGGGCGTCGCGCCGGATCCGCAGGGCATCGGCCCGGTGATCGTCAATGCGAACTGCACGTTCATGAAGCAGATCGTCTATCCGGGCAACGTGGAGGTGCGCATGTTCGTGGGCAGGCCCGGGCGATCGAGCTTCGAGACGTGGCTGGAGCTGCGACCGAGCTACGATACGGAGACCGTCTACGCCGAAGGCGGCGCGAAGGTGGTCTGGGTGGATTTCGTGAAGGGAAAATCGACGGTCCTGCCGGAAAAGATCCGGCAGATCGTGACGGGCTAGGAGATTGAAATGGGCAAGGCAAAGCCGCTATGGGAGCCGAGCCAGGAGCGCATCGAGCACGCCAACCTGACCCGGTTTGCGCGGATGGCCATTCGGGATTGGGCGCTAAATCTGAACACCTACCCGGACTTTCATCAGTGGACCCTCGATCGGCCGGAGCGCTTCTGGCAGTCGCTCTGGAAATTCGCTGATGTACGCGCACTGAAGCAGGGCAGGCGTGCGCTGGTCGACGGCGACAAGATGCCGGGGGCGCGGTGGTTTCCGGATGCACGCCTGAACTACGCCGAGAATCTGCTGCGCCGGCGCGACGACGCCGACGCGCTGGTGTTCTGGGGGGAGGACAAGGTCCGCCGGCGTCTGTCGCACCGCGAGCTCCACGACTCGGTCTCCCGACTTGCGCAGGCGCTGCGTGCAGAGGGCATCGGGGTGGGCGATCGCGTCGCCGCCTACATCCCGAACATGCCGGAGGCGATCGTCGGGCTTGCCGCCACGGCGAGCATTGGTGCCATCTGGTCGTCGTGCTCGCCGGACTTCGGCGTGCAGGGTGTGCTCGACCGCTTCGGCCAGATCGAACCGTCCGTGCTCATCACGGTCGACGGGTACTGGTACAACGGCAAGGCGATCGACTCGCTCGCCAAGGTGCGCGAGATCGCGGCGCGGCTCCCGTCCGTGCGGCGGGTGATCGTGGTGCCGTACCTCTCCGAGACGCCGGACATCGCGTCCGTGCCGTCCGCCGTCATGTATGCGGACTTCGTGTCCCGCTTCGCGCCCGAACGAATCGCATTCGAGCAGTTGCCGTTCGATCATCCGCTCTACATTCTCTACTCGTCCGGTACGACCGGAGTGCCGAAGTGCATCGTGCACGGCGCAGGGGGCGCATTGCTCAAGCATCTGAGCGAGCATCTGCTGCACACCGACGTCCGCCAGGGCGACCGCGTGTTCTATTTCACCACGTGTGGCTGGATGATGTGGAACTGGCTGGTCACGGGGCTGGCCTGCGGCGCGACGCTGCTCCTCTACGACGGTTCGCCGTTCGTGGGGCGGGGTCGGATCCTCTTCGATCTTGCCGACGCCGAGAGCATGACGCATTTCGGCACCTCCGCGAAATTCATCGACGCCTGCAAGAAGGTCCGGTTGCGGCCGCGCGACAGTCACAAGCTGAAAGCGCTGCGCGCGATCATGTCGACGGGCTCGCCGCTGGTGCCGGAAGGGTTCGACTATGTCTACGATGCGATCAAGCAGGATGTCTGCCTGTCGTCGATTTCGGGCGGGACCGACATCGTGGGGTGCTTCGTGCTCGGAAATCCGATCCTGCCGGTCTGGAGCGGAGAGATCCAGTCGCGGGCGCTCGGCCTGAACGTCGAAGTGTTCGACGAGGATGGGCATCCGGTACGGGGCGAGAAAGGGGAGCTCGTGTGCACGAACCCTTTTCCCTCGATGCCCGTTCGATTCTGGAACGACCCGGACGGGTCCAAGTACCATGCCGCCTACTTCGAGAAGTTTCCTGGCGTCTGGTGTCACGGGGACTGGTGCGAGCGCACCGAGCACGACGGCATGATCATCTACGGACGCTCGGATGCCACGTTGAATCCGGGCGGAGTGCGTATCGGCACCGCGGAAATCTACCGGCAGGTCGAGCAGCTTCCGGAAGTGACCGAGTCGCTCGTGATCGGCCAGGACTGGCCGCCCGAAAATCCAAACGACGTGCGGGTCGTGCTGTTCGTCAAGCTAGCCGACGGAATCGCGCTGGACGATGCGCTGGCCAATCGGATCAAGGCGCAGATTCGTGCAAATACGACGCCACGTCACGTCCCCGAAAAGGTCGTTCAGGTCGGCGACATCCCGCGTACCAAGAGCGGCAAGATCGTCGAGCTCGCGGTGCGCAACGTCGTGCACGGAAGGTCCGTGAAGAACATCGAGGCCCTCGCCAACCCCGAAGCGCTCGACGACTACCGTGATCGCGTGGAGCTAGCGGTCTAGTACGATTCGGCTCCGCGAAAACCACCCCGGCTGCTTCGCAGCCACCCCTCCTTGAAAAGGAGGGGAAAAGGACAAACACCTACCTCTCAGACAGCATCCACCTCGCCGCAGCCTGCTCTGAGCGGGAAGGAGGGTAACGGGAGGGAACCAGCCGGTTCCCTCCTGTTCGTGACCTTCCGCCGCCTCGTCAGAACGATCTCGGCAGACCTAATACGTGCTCTGCGACGAAGGAGAGTATTAGATTCGTCGAGATAGGCGCGACCTGGAAGAGTCGCGTCTCGCGGAACTTGCGCTCGATGTCGTACTCCGCGGCGAAACCGAACCCACCGTGGGTCTGGACCGTGGCGTTGGCGGCCTCCCACGAAGCGTCGGCGGCGAGCAGCTTCGCCATGTTGGCCTCTGCGCCGCATGGCTCGCCGTGGTCGAAGAGCTCGGCGGCGCGGTAGCGCATGAGATTGGCCGCCTCGACGTTCACGTATGCCTTGGCGAGCGGGAACTGGATGCCCTGGTTCTGGCCGATGGGACGATCGAACACGACGCGCTCCTTTGCGTACGCGATGGCCTTTTCGAGAAACCAGTAGCCGTCGCCGATGCATTCCGCGGCAATGAGAATCCGCTCGGCGTTCATGCCGTCGAGGATGTAGCGGAATCCCTTGCCTTCCGCGCCGATCAGGTTCTCGGCCGGGACCTCGAGATTGTCGAAGAACACTTCGTTGGTCTCGTGGTTCATCATGTTGCGGATTGGACGCACGGTCATGCCTTTCGCTGCGCCGTCGCCCAGCTCGACGAGGAACACCGAGAGCCCGTCGCCCTTGCGCTTCACTTCCGCGAACGGCGTCGTGCGCGCGAGAAGCAGCATCAGATCGGAGTGCTGTACGCGCGAGGTCCAGACTTTCTGGCCGTTGACGATGTATCTGTCATCCTTGCGCACTGCCGTGGTCTTGAGCTTGGTGGTGTCGGTGCCGGTCGTGGGCTCGGTGACACCGAATGCCTGGAGGCGCAGCTCGCCGGTGGCGATGCGTGGCAGGTAGCGGCGCTTCTGATCCTCCGACCCGTGCCGCAGGATGGTGCCCATGATGTACATCTGCGCGTGGCAGGCGGCAGAGTTGCCGCCGGTGCGATTGATCTCTTCGAGAATGACGGATGCCTCGGTGATGCCGAGACCCGCGCCGCCGTAGTCTGCAGGAATCAGCGCCGCGAGCCAGCCCGCCTGGGTGAGCGCGGCGACAAACTCCTCCGGATACTCGCGCGCTTCGTCCAGCTTTCGCCAGTACTCGCCGGTGTAGCGGCCGCACAGCGCACGGACCGGCGCGCGGATCTCTGGAAACCTGTCGAGCTTGGAATGCATGACGTCAACCTTTGGGAATGTACTGGCTGGAAGAATCGCCTGTGGTCGGCTGCGCTTGGCTTTTAGTATAGAGCACGGAATGAAGCGTCCTCGCCGTCCGGCGTATTGACAACGACCGGTCGCCACACGATCCTCCGCCGGGATGTCCGAGCTCCCGATTCGCGAGACATTCTGGAACATTCCGCCCTGGGCCGTGGTCGGTGTCTACGTCGGCGGCGCGATTGCAATTGCGATATTCGGCTGGGGCGTATGGCGGCGCGTCGCGCTGTGGCGCGAGGGTGGACCCGAGATGCGCTGGGACCGGATTCCCACGCGCTTCACCCGGGTGGTGAAGGAAGTACTGCTCCAGTCCCGGATCCTGGGGCAGTCGTACCCGGGCGTCATGCACGCAACGATGTTCTGGGGCTTCCTGGCCTTGTTCACCGGTACCGTGCTGGCCACCATCGACTGGGAAATCGCGCGGCTGCTCTTCGATGTCCGGATCCTGAAGGGCTCGTTCTATCTCGCATTCGAGCTGACCCTGGATCTTTTCGGACTGTTCCTGCTCGTCGGGCTGGGCATGGCTGTGTGGCGGCGTTTCATCCTGCGTCCGCCACGCATCGACCCGACCGGGAAGTTCGCGTACGCGCTGACGATCCTGTTCGTCATCGTCCTGACCGGTTTCATGATCGAGGCGTGCCGGCTTGCCGTCGTGCAGCCGGGGTGGGCCGCCTGGTCGCCCGTCGGTTGGGGAATCGCACGTGCGATGCTCGCCGCCGGCGCAGGGGAAAGCACCTTGCGCGGGACGCACCTCTCGCTCTGGGTGTTTCATGCGGCGGTCGTCTTCACGTTCATTGCGCTGATCCCGCGTACCTATTTTTCCCACCTCATCGCGACGCCGCTGAACATCTTCTTCGCCAAGCTCGGGCCGCGGGGCGCGCTCGTCAAGATCGAGAACCTCGAAGAGCAGGAGACGTTCGGCGTTTCGCGTCTCGACCAGTTCTCCTGGAAGCGACGGCTCGACTTCGATGCCTGCACGGAATGTGGCCGCTGCCACGCGGTGTGCTGCTCGCAGCTCTCCGGAAGTGCACTGAGTCCCAAGCACGTCATCGGCAAGCTCAAGCGGGCCATGCACGCGGGCTATACGGGACCGCTCCACGGCGAGTTGATTTCGGCCGACGAGCTCTGGGCGTGCACGACCTGCATGGCGTGCGTCGAAGAGTGCCCGGCACGCATCGACATCGTCGACACGATCGTCGATCTGCGTCGCTATCTGGCCCTGTCGGAGGGTGCATTCCCGTCGACCGGGGCGCAGACGCTCCAGCACATCCAGAGGCTCGGGAATCCCTGGGGCCTCGATCCGGGGGAGCGTTGGGCCTGGGCCAAGGGACTCGATCTTCCGGTGCTCGCGCCAGGACGAGACGTCGAGGTGCTTTACTGGGTCGGATGCGCGGCCGCCTACGATCCGCGGGCGCAGAAAGTCGCACGCGCGGTGGTCAAGATCCTGCGGCATGCGGGGATTTCATTCGGGGTGATGGCCGAAGAGCGGTGCCACGGTGAGGTCGGCCGTCGGATGGGGGAGGAATATCTCTATCAGACGGCGGCCACGGAGAACATCGGCAACATGCGACAGCATGCGTTCCGGAAGATCGTCACGCACTGCCCGCACTGCTTCAACACCATCAAGAACGAGTACCCGCAGTTCGAGGGTGGTCAATTCGAGGTCGTGCACCACTCCGAGCTGATCGCCGAGCTGATCGAGACGGGCCGCATCCGGCTCGAGGCCCTGCCGCCGCAAACCGTCGCCTTCCACGACCCCTGTTATCTCGGCCGCCAGAACGGGGTCTTCGACGCGCCCCGCGCGAGTCTGGCAGGCGTACCGGGCGTGTCGCTGGTCGAATTGCCGCGCAATCGTTTGCGCGGGGTGTGCTGCGGCGGCGGCGGCGGTCAGAGCTGGCTCGAGGTTTCGGCGCGCAAGCGCATCAACATCATCCGGACCGAGGAGATCGTCGCGTCGCGTGCTGACGTGGCGGCGGTCGGCTGCCCGTTCTGCCTTTCGATGCTCGACGAGGGTCGCAAGGCGGTGGGCGCCGAGGAGCGACTGCCGCTCAAGGACCTTGCCGAGATCGTTGCTGACGCGCTGTCCGAATCCTGACCGGGCAAATGCGATGCACGCTGGGGCGTCGGGGCGGAACGACGCGTGCGAGCGTGGCGAAATTCGCGTCGTGCGGTGTTTCGGAAATTGAGCGACCAGAAGTTTTGGGGTACACTTTCCCATTCCGACTCCTGGTTGATCGATGACCAAGTATGTGTTCGTGTCGGGCGGGGTGGTCTCCTCCCTGGGCAAGGGGATTGCCGCCGCGTCGCTAGCCGCGATTCTCGAATCCCGCGGCATCAAAGTCACCCTCCTCAAGCTGGATCCCTACATCAACGTCGACCCCGGCACGATGAGCCCTTTCCAGCACGGAGAGGTGTTCGTCACCGAGGACGGCGCCGAGACTGACCTCGATCTCGGGCACTACGAGCGCTTCCAGTCGAACAAGATGCGCCGGTGCAACAACTTCACCACCGGCCAGATCTACGAGAGCGTCATCAAGAAGGAGCGGCGCGGCGACTACCTGGGCCGCACCGTCCAGGTGATTCCCCACATCACCGACGAGATCAAGCTCTTCATCCAGCGCGGCGCGGAAGGCGCGGAAGTCGCGATCGTGGAGATCGGCGGGACGGTGGGCGACATCGAATCCCTGCCGTTCCTCGAGGCCGTTCGCCAGATGCGTCTCGAGCTCGGGCAGAAGAACACCTGCTACCTGCATCTCACGCTGGTCCCGTACATCAAGTCGGCCGGGGAAATCAAGACCAAGCCAACTCAGCACTCGGTCAAGGAGCTGCGCGAGATCGGTATCCAGGCCGATGCGCTGCTCTGCCGCACGGACCGGCCGCTGCCCGACGAGGAGCGGCGCAAGATCGCGCTTTTCACGAACGTTGCGGTCGAGGCGGTGATCTCGGTCTGGGACGTCGACTCGATCTACAAGATCCCCGGCATGCTGCATCGTCAGATGCTCGACGAGATTGTCTGTCACCGACTCGACATCATCGCGCGCGCGGCTGACCTCACCACCTGGGACAAGCTGGTCTACGCCCTCGAGCATCCGCAGCACCAGGTCACGGTCGCGCTCGTGGGCAAGTACGTCGATCTCACCGAGTCCTACAAGTCGCTCTCCGAGGCGCTGATCCACGCCGGCATCCACACCCGCAGCCGGGTGAACATCCGGTACATCGATTCCGAGTCGATCGAGCGCGAAGGGGTCGGACTGCTCAAGGAAGTGGATGCGATCCTGGTTCCCGGGGGATTCGGCAAGCGTGGTGTCGAGGGCAAGATCAAGGCGATCCAGTACGCGCGCGAGCAGGAAGTGCCGTACCTGGGAATCTGTCTCGGCATGCAGCTCGCAGTGATCGAGTATGCGCGACACAAGGCCGGCATGCCGGACGCGCACTCGACCGAGTTCGACCCGAACACGACGCACCCCGTGATCGCTTTGATCACGGAGTGGATGGACAACGCCGGCCGGCTCGAGAAGCGCGACGAGAATTCCGGTATGGGCGGCACCATGCGCCTGGGCGGGCAGGTCGCCGTGCTCGAGGAAGGCAGCCTGGTGCGTCAGATCTATGGCGCCGAGCAGGTCGTCGAACGCCATCGCCATCGCTATGAAGTGAACAACCAGCTCGCGAGCAAGCTCACCGACGCGGGCCTGCGACTCTCGGGGCGTTCGCCGAACGAGCAGCTCGCCGAGATGGTGGAGCTGCCCGGGCATCCCTGGTTCGTGGGGTGCCAGTTCCACCCGGAATTCACCTCGTCGCCGCGCGTGGGGCATCCTCTCTTCAAGGCATTCATCGAGGCCGCGATCGCACGACAGGCGAAGCACGCGAAGCAGGCTGTGGCGGCATGAGGCTCTGCGGTTTCGAGATCGGACTCGACAAGCCCCTGTTCATTATCGCTGGCCCCTGTGTCATCGAGTCGCGCGCACTTGCGCTCGAGACCGCGTCAGAGCTGAAGGCGATCTGCGACGAGGTCGGCGTGCCGTTCATCTACAAGTCGTCGTTCGACAAAGCGAATCGCAGCTCCGGAAAGTCCTACCGTGGTCTCGGGATGGAGGAAGGGCTCGAGATCCTTTCGGAAGTGCGCCGGACCGTCGGCGTGCCGGTGCTGACCGATGTCCACGAAATCGAGCAGATCGAGGCGGTCGCCGCCGCAGTGGACGTGATGCAGACGCCGGCATTTCTGTGCCGGCAGACCGATTTCATCCACGCAGTGGCAAGTGCCGGCCGTCCGGTGAACATCAAGAAGGGGCAGTTCCTCTCGCCCTGGGAAATGAAGAACGTCGTGGACAAGGCGCGAGAGGCGGCCAGGGCGGCACACCCCGAGGGCGGCGACAACATCATGGTCTGCGAACGTGGTGCGTCGTTCGGGTACAACAACCTGATCTCGGACATGCGGTCGCTTGCCGTCATGCGCGGCACGGGTGCGCCGGTCGTGTTCGATGCCACCCATTCGGTGCAGCTCCCCGGGGGGCAGGGCACTGCCAGCGGAGGCCAGCGCGAATTCGTCCCGGTGCTTGCGCGCGCGGCCGTGGCGGTGGGCATCTCGGGCTTGTTCATGGAGACGCACCCGGACCCCGCGCACGCGCTCTCGGACGGACCGAACGCATGGCCCCTCGGCTTGATGAAAGCGCTCCTGACGACGCTCAAGGAGCTCGACGCCATGGTGAAGTCGCGCGGGTTTGCGGAAGAAATGCTGGCGGACCAAAACTGATGTAGCTAGGGGTGAGGACAACATGAGTTCGATCGTCGATGTCGTGGCAAGAGAAATTCTCGACTCGCGCGGCAACCCGACCGTGGAGGCCGACGTGCTGCTCGAATCCGGGGTGATGGGGCGCGCGGCGGTGCCGTCGGGCGCCTCGACCGGATCGAGAGAGGCGGTCGAGCTCCGCGACGGCGACCGCCAGCGCTATGGCGGAAAGGGCGTGCTGAAGGCGGTGGAGAACGTGAACACCGAGATCTCCGAGGCGATCATGGGCCTCGACGCGTCCGAGCAGAGCTTCATAGACGCGGCCCTCATCGAGCTCGACGGCACCGAGAACAAATCGCGGCTTGGCGCCAACGCGATTCTCGCGGTGTCCATGGCCGTGGCCAAGGCGGCGGGCGAGGAGTCGGGGTTGCCGCTCTACCGGTACTTCGGTGGTTCCGGTGCCATGGCAATGCCGATACCGATGATGAACGTGATAAATGGCGGCGCACACGCTAATAACAGCCTCGACATCCAAGAATTCATGATCATCCCGATCGGGCTGCAGAGCTTCCACGATGCGCTGCGCTGCGGCGCCGAGGTGTTCCACGCCTTGAAGAAGCTCATCGAGGACAAGGGGCTCTCGACTTCGGTCGGAGACGAAGGCGGATTTGCTCCGAACGTCGCGAGCAACGCGGCGGCTCTCGATCTCATCATGCTCGCGATCGAGCGGGCCGGATACATGCCGGGCGGCGACGTCGTGCTCGGACTCGACTGCGCAAGCTCGGGGTTCTTCGAGGGCGGCAAGTACAAGCTCCAGTCCGAAAAGCTCGAACTGTTCGCCGCGCAGCTGGTGGATTACCTCGCGGCGCTCACCGACAAGTACCCGATCATCAGCATCGAGGACGGCATGGCCGAGAGCGACTGGGATGGCTGGCAACTGCTGACCGAGCGGCTCGGAAAGCGCGTGCAACTCGTAGGCGACGACATCTTCGTCACCAACACGAAGATCATCAAGGAGGGAGTCAAGCTCGGCGTCGCGAACTCGGTGCTCATAAAAGTGAACCAGATCGGCACCCTGACCGAGACGTTCGCGGCGATCGAGGTCGCCAAGCGCTCCGGCTACACGGCAGTGATCTCGCATCGCTCGGGGGAGACCGAGGACACGACCATCGCCGACATTGCCGTGGGCACTAACGTGATGCAGATCAAGACCGGATCGCTCTCGCGATCCGACCGCATCGCGAAGTACAACCAGCTGCTGCGCATCGAGGAGGACCTCGGCGACGCAGTCAGCTACCCCGGCCGCGAGGCTTTTTATCAGTTGCGATAGACCTGATGCGCCTGCTCGCATTCGCGCTGGCCGCGCTGACCGTCCTGATCCAGTACCCGCTGTGGTTCGGGAAGGGCGGCTGGCTGCGCGTCGCGGAGCTCGAGCGGGAAGTGCAGGCGCAGCGGGATCGTAATGCTGCCCTGACTGCGCGCAATGCGGTGATGGATGCCGAGGTGCGGGATCTCAAGCAAGGACTCGATGCTGTCGAGGAGCTCGCCCGCTTCGAGCTCGGCATGGTGCGCAAGGACGAAGTATTCTTCCAGGTCGTCGAGCCGCACCAGACAAACCGCTGAGGCGGTTTGCACCGTCCCCACCTGTCCGTACCTCATTGCGCAGCCGGCATCGGCGTGATTATGAGGACCAGCAAGGAGGCCCCATGAAACTCACCCCGAAGCAAATCGAGGACTTCGAGCGCGACGGCTACATCTTCTTTCCGAGTCTGTTCTCGGAAGCGGAAATCAGTGCGCTATCCGACGAAGTCCCGGCGATCTTTCGCCAGCAGCGCCCCGAGAACGTCAGGGAGAAGGGCGGCGAGGCCGTCCGGACGAACTTCGCCGCGCACATGTACAACCCGGTGTTCGCCCGCCTGGCGCGCCATCCGCGGATGATCGAGCCGGTCATGGAGCTCTTCGGCGAGGGCGTGTACATGCACCAGTTCAAGATCAACGGCAAGGTCGCGTTCGACGGCGACGTCTGGCAGTGGCACCAGGATTACGGCACCTGGAAGAACGACGACGCCATGCCGGAGGCGCGCTCCATGAACGTCGCGATCTTCCTGAACGAGGTGAACGAGTTCAATGGTCCGCTGATGTTCATTCCCGGCAGCCACAAGCTGGGCGTGATGGAGGCCGATCACGACACCACAACCACGAGCTATCCGCTCTGGACCATCAACCACGATTCGATCCGCAAGCTGGTCGACCGCGGTGGACTGGTTGCGCCGAAAGGGCCTGCCGGATCGATGCTCATGTTCCACGGCTGCCTCGTGCACGCCTCGACGTCGAATCTCTCGCCGTGGGACCGCTGGAACGTGTATCTCAGCCTCTGCGCGGTCTCGAACCATATCCGGCGCTTCAGCCGGCCGGGCTACATCGCGCATCGCGACTTCACGCCGATTCAAGCGCTTCCGGACGATTGCCTGCTCCGAGACTATCCCGTGGAGCTGCCATGGAAGAACGGCACGCCCGCCGAGGAGCTGCGCGCCCTGGCCGAGGCCGCCTGAGCGGCATCACTCGTCGATTGGAGCAGTCATGAATCTGCATGCAAAGCTTGAGGCCCGGGAAGCGCAGGGCAAGCCGTTGCGCGTCGGGTTGATCGGCGCCGGCAAGTTCGCGGCCATGTACATCGCGCAGGTGCCGCGGACGCCGGGCGTACATCTGGTCGGCATCGCCGATCTCTCTCCCGAGAACGCGCGCGCGAACCTGGCGCGCGTGGGATGGCGGCCGGAGGACCATGCGGCCACGTCGCTCGACGCCGCGGTCAAGGAACGCCGCACGCATCTCGGGGACGACTGGGAGGCGCTCGTGGCGCACCCTTCGATCGACATTGTCGTCGAGGCGACCGGCAACCCGATCGCCGCGGTGGATCACGCGCTCGGCGCCTTCCGGAACGGCAAGCACGTCGTGATGGTCACCGTGGAGGCCGACGCGTTTTGCGGTCCGCTGCTCGCCAGGCGCGCGGCCGAGGCAGGCGTCGTCTACAGCCTCGCCTATGGCGATCAGCCGGCGCTCATCTGCGAGCTCGTCGATTGGGCGCGTGCAGCCGGATTTCCGGTCGTCGCCGCGGGTCGCGGCCACAAGTGGTTGCCGCATTTCGCTCAATCCACCCCCGAGACGGTGTGGGGCTACTACGGGCTCACGCCGGAGCAGGCCAGGATCGGCGGACTGAATCCGAAGATGTTCAATTCATTTCTCGACGGATCGAAGCCGGCGATAGAAAGCTCGGCAGTCGCCAACGCGACCGGGTTGACGCCAGCGCCCGACGGATTGACCTTCCCGCCTGCCAGCACGGATGACCTGTCCTTCGTCATGCGACCGCGGGAGGAGGGCGGCCAGCTCCATCACAAGGGACAGGTCGAGGTCGTCTCCTCACTCGAGCGCGACGGCCGCGCGGTGCCGTACGACATCCGTTTCGGGGTCTGGGTGGTGTTCGAGGGCGAGACCGAATATATCCGCCGCTGCTTCAGCGAGTATGGCGTGCGCACCGACCCGGAAGGGAGGTACGCGAGTCTCTACAAGCGCTGGCACCTGATCGGGCTCGAGGTGGGCATCTCCGTCGCCTCGGTGGGATTGCGCGCGGAGCCGACCGGCTGCGCGACGGGTTTTCGCGCGGATGCGGTGGCCTCCGCAAAGCGCGATCTCATGGCGGGAGAGATCCTCGACGGCGAGGGTGGCTACACGGTGGTCGGCCGACTCATGCCCGCCGAGGATTCGCTCGCGCAGGGGTGCCTTCCGCTGGGCCTCGCGCATGGCTGGAAGCTGACGAGGCCGGTGCAAGCCGGTGCTGCCCTGCGCTGGTCCGACGTCGTAGTGGATGCGAACGTTTCCGCAGTGAAGGTGCGGCGCGAGATGGAGGCGATGTTCGCCGTCCCGCGACGCTCGGTCGCCTGACGGGTCTCGCTCCGCGGCGGCCCGAAACGCGGAACTGAAGCGGCGTCAGCTGCTCGCGAGCGCGAGGCTCGCGAGTGCGGCCAGCGCAGCAAGGAGCCCGACGCCCCGGCGCGGCGCGAACGGCTCGCGCAGGAAAGTGAAACCGATCACGGCGGTCACGACGAAGCCCATCTGCGCGATCGGCACGAGCACGCTCGCCTCGCCGCGCGCAAGGCCTTCCAGCAACAAAACGAACGCGCACGACAGCAGGACCGCTGCCGTGATCGAATAGCGCCAGACTCGGGGCACCGGGCGAATGCCGCCGTCGATATAGGCCGCGAGGCTGCCTGAAATCAAGACCACGGTGATGGCCTGGACGACGAGCAGGCTGGCCGGGGTGGCCCCGGCGGCGAGCCCGTACTTGTAGAGCAGGTTGGCGACTCCGACGCTCAGCGTCGCCACGAAAACGCGCACGAGCGACGACGGGCGCGTCTTGCGCTCTGAACTTCGGTCCGTACCGCCGAGCAGGAGCCACACCGCAATCAGCGCGAGCCCGATGCCTGCCAGCTTGGTCCCGGTCAGCGGCTCGTGGAGCAGGATGATCGCGAGCGTGGCCGTCACGATGAAGCTCAGGCGAAAGATCGGCGCAATGATGCTGACCGATCCGCTCTTGAGGCTCTGGGCGAAATTGTAGAACCCGGTAAAAGCGAAAACCGCGGCGGCCGCGCCCCACAGGGCGGACGGTCCGAGAACGAGCGTACCGGTGACGAGGCCGTACAGGGTGACGAACGACGTGAAGAACCACGTCTGCACCATCATGAACTGGTGCGGCGGCACGCCCGTCATGGCAGCGCGCTTGTACACGAGGTCGGAGACGCCGTAGCAGACCAGCGCGCCCAGCGCGAACCAGACGCCTTCGGTCATACGGCCGCTCGGCTCATCCGGCGGCCACGTAGGCTGAGACGTCGACAGGGTCGATCTGCTCCCGTGCAAGGAAGCGCTCGGCGTACGCCAGGTGGACGCCGGAGGTGAGGAAGAGCTCGAAGAGTTCGGGGTCGATGTGTCGATCCTTGCGCATGAATCCCATGATCTTGATCGCCTCGGACAGCCGCTTGGGCTTCTTGTAGGGTCGGTCGCTCGCGGTGAGCGCTTCGAAGATGTCCGCGATGGCCATCATCCGGGCGGGAAGGCTCATCTCGCTTGCCGTAAGCCGCTTGGGGTAGCCGGTGCCGTCGAGCTTTTCGTGGTGTCCACCCGCGAACTCCGCCACCCGGCGCAGCGGCTTGGGAAACGGCAGCTTCGAGAGCATGATGATCGTCTGCACGATATGGTCGTTGATCGCATACCGCTCCTCCGGCGAGAGCGTGCCGCGCGCGATCGACAGATTGTGCAGCTCGCCTCGATTGTACTTGTGTTCGAGGACCTCGAGCTTGAACCCCCAGGGATTGTCCGGTGGCATGCGCTCGCTTTCGGCGCGGGGAATCAGGTGTTCGGGCCGGTCCGCGAGCAGCGGCTCGGATGCGGGCAGGGGTTGCGACGCGCTGCGGTCCTTGCGGGCCCTTTCCTCCCAGGAGATTCCGATCCGGTCGTCCAGGGTTCGCTGCCAGGTTCGCGCCGCGATGCGCTTGAGCCGCTCGATGCGCTCGGGTGCCATGAATTCGCCGCCCTCGTTGCATTCGGCCACGAAGGCGAAATCGTCGTCCAGCGTGTGCCATTCCGCGTCCCGGCGCGCGGTCGCCGCCGCCGGGTCTGCGCCTTCCGCGATCGCCTTCCAGCAGGCCACGTCCGCATCGCGCTTGAGCACTTCAAAGCGCATGCGGACCTCGTGGATCCGATCGTAGAGCGTCTCGAGCTTCGTCGCCTTGTCGACTACGTATTCGGGGGTCGTGACCTTGCCGCAGTCGTGGAGCCAGCACGCGATGTCGAGTGTTTCCCAGTCCTGTTCGTCCAGCGCGAAGTCCTTGAACGGCGCCGCGTCGCTTTCGCAGGCGGCCAGCGCAAGCATGCGCGTGAGCTCGGGAACGCGCTGGCAATGTCCACCGGTGTACGGTGACTTGGCGTCGATCGCCCCCGCCACGAGCTTGATGAAGGCATCGAGCAGATCCTTCTGGGCCTTGAGCAAGCGCTGATTGTCGATCGCCACCGCGGCCACACCGGCCAGGGCGCGCACGAATGCGATCCGCTCGCTGTCGGCCACGCTGGTCGCGTCGCCCTGCGCACTACGGTGCAACAAGCACAGAACCCCCACTGCACTTCCCTGGACGTTCTTGAGCGGAACCGCGATCGCCGCAAGACCCTGACAGTCGAGTGCGGCAAAGAGCGCGACTGCCCCGTCGCCGAGCTCCCGGGCATCCGCCTTCGACACGAAGAACGTTCCGGCTTCGCCCGCGCGTACTGCACGAGATACACCACCGCGATCCGCAGTCGCTTCCAGGGGCACTCCCGCGAGCGCGTCCGCCGCCGGAGCGCGTGCCGGTGAGCGCAAATCGATCTCAGCGGGAACCAGCTTCCGCTCGTCGTCGCTGACGAGGTACACGATGCCGGCATCGGCATCGACCGCGCTCATCGCTTCCCGGCATACCTTTCCGAGGAGCGCGCTGAAGCGCGACTCGGCCGAAAGGTCTGCCGAGATGCCGAGAAAATTGCGCACGGTCTGCTTCATCTTGTCCATCGCGCTGGCTAGGTGATCGATCTCGAGCACGAAAGAGCGCGTGGCGACGGGGGCGCGGAAGTCGAACTCGCGTATCGCGCGAGTCTCGGCAGCCAGCCGGCGAAGCGGGGTGGAGATCATCCGCGAAGCGAGCCACGCGAACGGCGCGGCGACCAGCACGAGCAGCGCGGTGACGAGCAGGGACCGCCAGCGCATCCTGTCGGCCTCGGCCACCAGTTCCGACTCCGGCGCGGCCATGACGAGCTGAACCATTGTTTCGTCCGTGATACGCAGCGCCTTGCGCTCGCCTTTCCAGTCCTGTCCATTCCACTGGAAATCGAAGAGTCCCGACTGCTGGCTGCGGTGCGCGACGACCCGCTCGAGCACCTGCAACTGGAGCGTCTCGAGCGTCGCGAGACGGGCCGCTTCCCCCGGGGCGCTGTCGTGAATCACCTTGTCGGGGTCGCGATAGGCGAGAACCTTTCCGTCCTCGGTCAGGAGGGCGAGCTCGGTCGACGGCGTGATGCGCTGGCGCGCCAGGATCTCCGAGAGCTGTGCCAGCGTAATGTCTCCCGCGACCACGCTCGCGCCGCCCGTGCCGCGGAGCGCGACCGTTGCGCCTACCTCGTGGTGGGAAAAGAAAACGTAAGGCGCCGTGACCACGATTCGATCTGCGGCGCGGGCGGCAGTGAACCAGGGTCGCTTGCGTGGATCATATGGCGCGCCGTCGTAGGGACGTTCGGCGACGAGCTTGAGGTCCTTGTCCAGGAACCGGTAAGACGACGGCGCGCCGGGTCCGCCGCCCTCGATCGACCAGATCAAGAAGGCAGCTGAAGGAGGTGCCTTGTAGAACTCGCGGCGCGCCGCGGTGCGCAGGGGCGCGAGCTGGAAGAATGTGCCGTCGTCGTAACCGGCGTACAGGGAGTAGAGTCGCTCGTTGTGCGTCAGCGCGGCGTGCATCAGCGGCACGAGCGCGAGGCGCGCCTCGGTGCTCCGGGCTTCGGCAAGCTCCGAGCGCGCGAGCAGCTCGATCGTGGTGTGGTTCAGCCGGGACCCGTTGGCGAGATCCGTTTCAATCTCGCGATAAAGGTCGCCGAATACGCGATCGGCGGCGGCGAGGATGATCCGCGAGCTCTGCGCGAAGTTGTACCAGCCGATGATCCCGCCGGTCAGCACGATCATGACGATAGAGAGCGTCCCGATGTGAATGTGAAGCGGGAAGCCCTTTGCCGGGGCGGAGCCGGAGCGAGTGGCAGATTGCATGCTGGACGTCCTGGCGTGGAAAGTGGGTTGGCGCGTGGTTCAGCAGAGAATCAGAACGAGGAATCGAGGCAGCGCACGCGCGGAAGTGGCGACGACAATCACCTTTCCCTCGATCCGAGGCGCAATAGGGAAATTTGCGCGCATATTACTACGCGCAAGGGGGATGCAAGGCGGCTGGGGGCTGGCGTGGTCGCGTGCCATGGGTGTGCCACATCGATGACGCAACGCCATGCGCCGTGGAATCCTGCCGAGCGAGGGAACTCACGTTTGCGGCTCGAGCACTCGGCGCCTAGAATGTGGCCCGGCGGAGTGCGGGGGAGGTGTCTTTGCTGCCGATCGAGCTTCCTCGCCCTGGCAATCGGGCTGACCTCCAAGTCGAAAGAAGAACCACGAGCATTGTCCGGTCGTCCTTACGGACTGCACGGACCGAGAGCGCATTCCGCTTCGGTGCAATCGTCACGGCCACGTTCTCGACGGCCCAGGCAGTGTTCTTCGCGACGTGCACGATGGTGCTCTATGGCGTTCTCCTGGTCATCCGGGCGGTGCGGCACACGCGGCATTTCATGCAGCCTGGCACTGGCGGCGATCCCGCCGCCGGAGGGTCTCAACCGGCAAGAGCGTCGAGCGCGGTCTCGACCTGGTCGAGACGGTCCTGCTGATCCCAACCCTGGCGGACTGCGTGCTCACCTTCTCGGGGGGTGCAGAACGAACGTTCTGCAGGGTGCCGTACACTTGGTGCTGTTTCTCGCCTACGTCGTGCTCATCTTCAATCCTTGAGGTCGTCAGGTGCACTGGTCCGAGCTGGTGAAGTCTTTCGCAGCGCTATTCGCGATCATGAATCCGATCGGCAACATGCCGATCTTCCTGTCCGTGACGGACGGAAAATCCCCCGCGGATCGCGCGCGCATCGCGCTGACGGCCGCCATCGCGGTGGCAGCGATCTTGACCGGGTGCATTCTGATTGGCGCGGACCTGCTCGCCGCATTCGGCATTTCCGTGGCCGGTTTGCGCACCGCAGGCGGACTCATCATTCTCTCGATCGCCTATTCGCTGCTCCACGCCAAGCCGAGCGGCATGCATCACGATGCCGACGCCGATCCCGGGGTGAAGGAAAGTCCTGCCGTCTATCCGCTTGCGCTGCCGCTGCTGGCCGGTCCCGGAGCCATCGCGACGGTGATCGTGTTCGCGCACGACGCGCACGGTGGCATGGCTTACGCCGGGCTGATCGGGGTCGTGGTGGTCATGGCGGTGCTGCTGTTCCTGGGCATGCGGCTCGCCGTGCCGGCGTCGAATCTGCTCGGCACGGCGGGCATGAACATCATCACCCGGGTGATGGGGATCATCCTCGCCGCGATCGCCGTGGAGATGATTTTCGCTGGTGCACGCGTGCTCTGGAACTCCTAGAGACAATGTTCCGCCTGCGATGCGCTGAGCATATCATTGCGCCGCCTGCCCCAGACCTGAATCGATGAACGGCGTCACGCTGATCATTGCAGCGCACCTCATCCTCGAGGTGGTGGTGGTCATCCGGGTCATGCTCCGACCGAACCGCGAGCCGGCGTCGCGGATAGCCTGGGTAGCGGTCATTGCCGCACTGCCGCTTCTGGGCGTCGTGGCCTACATTCTATTCGGCGAAGTGAATATCGGACGGCGGCGCGTCGCACGCATTCGCGCGGTGCTCGAGCGGATGCCGCCGTTCGCGGGGCCCGCGCCCGGAAGCGAGAAGAACGTTCGGGCCGTGGTGCCGCTACGTCACGAGCCGCTTTTCCGCGTCGGTCGGTCCATCAGCGGGTTCGAGCCGATCGGAGGCAACTCTGGCGGTCTGCTCGCAGATTCCAATGCGACGATCGACGCCTTGGTGGCGGACATCGAATCGGCGCGCGAACACGTTCATCTCCTCTTTTATATCTGGCTGCCCGATGGGAACGGCCTCAAGGTCGCCGAGGCGCTCAAGCGTGCCGCCGCGCGCGGCGTGACGTGCCGGGCCATCGCGGACGATCTCGGCTCCCGGATCTTGATCCGGTCGAAGCACTGGTCGTCCCTGCAGGACGCAGGCGTCCGCGTCGCCCGGGCGTTGCCCATCGGCAACCCGCTGCTGCGGCCCCTGAAAGGACGGATCGACCTGCGAAACCACCGCAAGATCGTCGTCATCGACGGGCGCATCACCTACTGTGGCAGCCAGAATTGCGCCGATCCGGAATTTCGCATCAAGCCGAAGTACGCGCCGTGGGTGGATGCGGTCATCCGGTTCGAGGGGCCGATTGCGCGTCAGAATCAGCACCTCTTCGCCAGCGACTGGATGGCGTACACCGGAGAAGACATCGATGCGCTCCTCAGGGAGCCGATCGCAGCTTCGCGGGAGGGGTTTGCCGCGCAGGTAATCGGAACCGGTCCCACGGTCCGGTACTCGGCCATGCCGGAAATGTTCGAATCGCTGATCTACGCAGCGCGCCGCGAGCTCGTCATCTCGACGCCCTACTACGTCCCGAACGAGTCGTTGCAGATCGCGCTGTGCGCGGCCGCGTATCGGGGCGTGAAAACTACCGTTGTATTTCCGGCCCGGAACGACTCGTGGATCGTGGGCGGCGCGAGCCGCAGCTACTATGCCGGGTTGCTGGATGCGGGGATCGACATCCACGAATACGAGGGAGGGTTGCTGCACACCAAATCCCTCACGGTCGACGAGGATCTCACCCTGATCGGCTCCGCGAACATGGATCGACGCAGTTTCGATCTCAACTACGAGAACAATATCCTGTTCGTGGATGCCGCGCTGACGGCAGCGATGCGGACGCGGCAGCGGGAGTACGTAGCCAGGTCGCGCCCGGTGGCGCGGAGCGCGGTGGAGTCCTGGTCCCTGCCGAGACGTCTCTGGAACAACGCGCTGGCGACGCTCGGGCCAATCCTCTGACGTGCCCGGACGCCGCGCGGGCAGGGGCCTCAAACCGGTGCGTGAACGGCCCCGAGTGCGCTTGCCCCGTGTGCCGGCTTTTCGACACGCTCCAGATCGTGAGCATCCGGGTGGGGGTGCTGCGCTTCATGTCCCAGCCAGCCGGTCTTGCTGTGCAGCGCGGTCTCGGAGACGAAGCCGTCGAGCCATTTGCGCGCCAGTCTTGGCTGGAGGTTCGCGAACGGATTGTCGTCCATGGAGAATGCGGTCTCGGCCATGCGCCGTCCGAGCAGAAAGGCCCGGTCTTCAAGATCACTGAACACGCGTCCTCCTCCTTTTATGTTCGTCCAAGCCGTCGTGTATGGATCGAGCGTACCGCTTCGGGTTTTCCGACAATGAAAACTCTTGTTAACTGGGTGGAACGATTGCACGTTTCGTCATATGACTTTGGCATACGATTACGTCATTTTTCTGCGACGTTACGCGAGCCGATTCGGCGCACGCATTGATTTCTTTCCGGGAATCGGTTGCGCTCCCCAGGACCGGATGTGTACGTTCCGGGTATGCCGCTCCTGACCCTGACCGATGCGCAGCTCGCTTACGGCGACGTGCCGCTCCTCGATCGGGCGTCCTTCGCGCTGGAGGCCGGCGAGCGCATCGGGCTGATCGGGCGGAACGGCACCGGCAAGTCGTCGTTGCTCGGTCTGATCGCCCGACGCACCACACTGGATGACGGCGAGCTGCGGTGCCGCGACGGTCTGCAGATCGCGCTGGTGGAGCAGGAGCCGACGCTTCCGCATGCCCCGAC
>JBAVOG010000904.1:0-1632 GCA_049691875.1 Burkholderiales bacterium
GCAAGCTCCTCGGCGTGGACGTCATGACCGGGCACTGGGAGTTCACCTACGGTGCCGACCGCGTGAAGGAAGCAATCGAGAAAGAACTCGCGGGCAGGATCGAGTTCCTCGCGCAGAACGTGAAGACCCTGGATTTCGGCGACCCTGTCTTCAAGCCGTACACGATACGCAAGGTCGGCAGCGTGCCCGTCGCCGTGATCGGACAGGCGTTCCCCTATACGCCGATTGCGAACCCGCGCTACTTCGTCGCCGAGTGGACTTTCGGCATCCAGGAAGAAGAGCTGCAAAAGCAGGTGAAGTCTGCTCGCGCCAAGGGCGCGCAGGTCGTCGTGCTCCTCTCGCACAATGGCACCGACATCGATCTCAAGCTGGCGGGTCGCGTCACCGGGATCGACGTGATCCTGGGCGGGCACACGCACGATGCCATCCCGCAGCCGTCAGTGGTGAAGAACCGCGGCGGCCAGACGCTGGTCGCGAACTCGGGCTCGAACGGCAAGTTCCTGTCGGTGCTCGACCTCGAAGTCAAGGGCGGCAAGCTCGCGGGCTACCGATATCGGCTGTTGCCGGTGTTCTCGAACCTGCTGCCTGCGGATCACGCCATGGCCAAGCTGATCGATGCGACGCGCGCACCCTATCGGACAAAGCTCGACGACAAGCTTGCGGTGACCGAGGGGCTGCTCTACCGGCGCGGAAACTTCAACGGAACGTTCGACCAGCTCATCTGCGACGCCATGCTCGAGGTAAAGGGCGCCGAGATTGCATTCTCTCCCGGATTCCGCTGGGGGACTAGCATCCTTCCCGGCCAGCCGATCACGCTGGAACACGTGATGGACCAGACCGCCATCACCTACCCCTACTCCACGCTGACCGAGCTGACCGGCACGCAGATGAAGGACATTCTCGAGGACGTCTGCGACAACCTCTTCAATCCCGATCCCTACAAGCAGCAGGGTGGCGACATGGTCCGCATCGGAGGGATGACCTACACGTGCGCACCCAACGCGAAGTTTGGCGACCGCGTCGTGGAAATGCGCCTGGCCGGAAAGCCCATCGAGGCGGACAAGAAGTACAAGGTCGCCGGGTGGGCGCCGGTCGCCGAGGGGGCGCAGGGCGAGCCGATCTGGGAAGTGGTGTCGAGCTGGCTCAAGAGCAAGAAGACGATTGCGGCGCGCAAGCCGAACGTGCCCCAGCTCAGGGGCGTGGATGGCAATCCGGGCGTTGCCTGACCCGAGGCCGAGCGTGAATCGCGGGACGCCGTGCCCGGACGCGATCACATTCTCACGTAAAAACCGCGCGGTGCCGCGGTATGATCGAACTCCTCCTCCCGCCCGGCGTCGTGGCGCAGCGTCCCGGGATTCTCCGCCAGAAACTGCTCCACCGCCTTACATGGGCCGGGCCCGAATTCGAAACGCACGGGGGGTGCCCATTGACGCAGGTGTCTTCGACCACCAGATAGTCCCCCGCGCGCGTGATCGGCACGTACGCTCGCAGCTCGCGGAGCACGTGATCGCGGGAATGGTCGGAGTCCAGGATCACGAAGATGCTGCCGGGCAGCTCGGGCATCATGCTCGTGACCAGGCGCACCATGTCCGCCGGCGTCTTGAGAGTCCGCACGCCGCGATAGTGCAGCCC
>JBAVOG010000905.1:0-5422 GCA_049691875.1 Burkholderiales bacterium
TCACGAAGTCGCTCATTGCTGTGCCTGCCTTTCCAGTAGCTCCCTGAGTGAATACATGGCCTGCGTTCCCGGCGCAGTGTTCAACGCCGGCAGCGTCGCCACAATCTCTGCTTCGCGCAAGTCGCGGGCGATGCACACGAGGCGATTGCCGTGATCGGCGTCCGGCCATTCGCGGAACCGGTGCGGCGGATGGAACACGCCTTGCACGCCCTGCACGAAAATGATCTCGCCGCTGTCTTCCATCCTGAGCAGGCCCTTGACGCGGATCAACCGGGCGCCGAACTCGGTCGCCACCAGCCGCGACCAGGCCGACCAGCCCGCCCAGGTCACGGGCACCTGCGGCCGGAAGCAAAACGCGCGAATGCCGTGGCTGTGCCCGTGTCCGTGCGTTTGCGGCGGACCGTGATCGGCAATCCGAGGCCTTGCCTCGAGCGTCGTTCCCATGCCGGAAAACGCCGCAATAGCAGGCGTCTCCGCGGTCGATTCGTAGATTTCCGCGCCGGAATTCAGGTCTTTCAGGAAGGATATGACCGAATCGGGTTTCGCGAGATCACCTTTGGTGACCACGATTCGCTCCGCGACAGCGGCCTGCTTGTCGAGTTCGGGATACTTTGCGCGGGATTCGAGAAAATGCTGCGCATCCACCACGCATACGGCTGCCTCCAGCGCGTACGTGCCGATGACCAGGGGATGGCCGAGCAGCACGTTGAGCAGCGGCGCGGGATCCGCAACGCCGCTGGTCTCGATGATCACGCGCTCGAAGGGCGGCAGTGCGCCGCTCGCGCGCCGGGCGGCGAGGTCCGCCAGGGTCTCGTGCAGCGCGCCGGTGTTGGCGCAGCACAGGCACCCCGCGTCCAGGAGCACGACGTTGTCGACCGCCTGCGCGATGATGAGGTTGTCGAGGCCGATCTCGCCCATTTCGTTCACCACGACCGCTGTATGAGCCAGCTGCGGGGCGCGCAGTGCCGCGTTGAGCAGCGTGGTCTTGCCGCTGCCGAGGAAGCCGGTCAGAAGAAAGACCGGCGTGCGCTTTGTTTCGATACTCACCGCTGGATTGGCCCGGGTTGCGGCTATATTATAGAAATCCGAGAGGAGGCATCCATGAAACCCTGGGATGGCATCATCAGCGAAGAGGAACAGAAGGCTTACCACGCCGCCGGATTCGGCAGGCCCTCGGGTGTCGGCAAGCGGCCGGCGCTCCTCATCATCGACGTGCAGTACCGCACCATCGGCACGACCCCGAAGCCTTTCTGGGAATCGGTCAAGGAATTCCCCACGTCCTGCGGCGACATCGGCTGGAACGCGATGCGCAACATCGCGATGCTGCTCGCGAAGTTCCGCCACAACGACTGGCCGGTGCTTTACCCGCATGTGGCGCCCAAGAACAAGGCCACCGACGGCGGGCGACTGGCGGAGAAAGTGCCGGCGATCATGAACATCCCGGAGAAGGGCTACCTGTTCCCACCCGAGATCGCGCCGAGCGAAGGGGACGTGCTGATCCCGAAGAAGCACCCGAGCGCATTCTTCGCGACGCCGCTGGTGAGCCACCTGATCGACCTTGGCGCCGATACGCTGGTGGTGACCGGCTGTACCACCAGCGGCTGCGTGCGCGGCAGCGTGGTCGACGCATTCGCCTACAATTTCCGTGTCCTGGTGCCCTACGACTGCGTATACGACCGCAGCGCCACCTCGCACGCGGTGAACCTGTTCGACATGGCATCGAAGTACGCCGACGTCGCCAGCGCGACCGAGATTCTCGAGAAGCTGCGGCCGCTGGGCAAGGCCGCGGCCGCGTAGCGAAAGATCGATCGAGAAGCGCGCGGCGATGAGCGAAGCAGTTCTGGTTCTCGACATGACGAAGGACTCGATCGCGCCCACGGCGCGCGCAGTCGAGATGCGGCGCGCCATCCTGCCGCGGACCGCAGCCTACCTCGCATGGGCGCGCAAGAAAGGCATGCCGGTGGTCTTCGTCTGCAGCGCGCGGCGGCGGACCGACAAGTGGTTCCTGAAATTCTGGGAGCTCGCGAATGAAGTCTGGACGCCGGGCCAGGAGCCGATCGCGGACCTGTTCGACGCGCGGAAGGACACCATCGTTCACAAGCGGCGTTACAGCGGATTCTTCGGCTCCGACCTGGACCTGACGCTGCGCGAGCTGGGCGTCGACGCGCTGCAGCTCATCGGCTGGTCGACCTCGCTCGCGGTCGCGACGACCGCTGTCGATGCCTGGCAGCTCGGCTTTCCCACCACCGTGGTGAGCGACCTCACCATCGCGCACGCCTGGGGCGGCCACACGGTCGAGGAGACCCAGAAGTGGTCGCTCGAGTTCATCGTGGCAATGGCCAAATCACGGATCGTGCTGTCGGACGAATTGATGCGATGAGCGTCGACGGAAGCGCGACACGGCGCGAGCTGCGCGTCGGCGGCGAGGTATTCGATTTCTACAGTCTAGCGGCGGCACAGGAGCTCGGCCTTGCCGGAGTATCGCGCCTGCCGTGCTCGCTCAAGGTGGTGTTGGAGAACGTACTGCGCCAGCACGCCGAAGGGCGTGCCGACGGCGCCGACATCGGCGCGGTGGCGGGATGGCTCGCGCGGCGCCGGGCCGAGCGCGAAATAGCCTTCCGCTTCACGCGGGTACTGATGCCGGATTCCTCCGGCGTGCCGCTGCTCGGCGACCTCGCAGCGATGCGTGACGCGATGATCCGACTGGGAGGCGATCCTGCGCGGCTCAATCCGTCGGTGCCCGTGGACTTGATCGTGGACCACTCGGTGATGGTGGATGCCCACGGCGCGGCGGATGCGGCCAGCCGCAACCAGGCGCTCGAGCTGCAGCGCAACGCCGAGCGCTTCGCCTTCCTGCGCTGGGGCGCGCAGGCGTTCGACAACTTGCGCATCGTGCCGCCGGGCAACGGCATCTGCCACCAGATCAACCTCGAATTCCTTGCGCGGGTGGTGTGGACGAGTGACCGGGACGGTCCGGAGGGCATGCGGCGGGTCGTCTACCCGGATTCGGTCCTCGGCATGGACAGTCATACGGCGATGATCAACAGCCTCGGCGTTCTCGGCTGGGGGGTCGGGGGCCTCGAAGGCGGCGCCGGCGCATTGGGCGAGTCGGTCGCGATGCTGGTGCCGGAAGTGATCGGCTGCCGGCTTATCGGCAAGCCGCGCCCCGGCGTCACCTCGACCGACCTCGTGCTCACCGTGACGCAAGCGCTGCGGCGGCACAAGGTGGTGGACAAGTTCGTCGAGTACTTCGGGCCCGGCGTGGCGGAGTTGTCGTTGCCGGATCGCGCCACGATCGCCAATATGAGCCCCGAGAACGGCGCGACCATGGGCTTCTTCCCGGTGGATGCGGAGACGGTGCGCTATTTGACGCTGACCGGCAGGAACGAGGCGCAAGTTGCCCTGGTCGAGGCCTATTGCAGGGCGCAAGGATTGTGGCGCGAGCCGGACACGCCACCGGCGGAGTTCACCGAGGTCATCGAGATCGACCTCTCCGCCGTGGAGCCGAGCGTGTCAGGACCCAGCCGGCCGCAGGACCGTGTTCCCTTGGGGAAGGCACCCGAGGCTTTCAGAAATTTCATGTCGGTTTCCAAGCGCCGGGAAAAGGAATCCTCGACTTCGTCGCTGAAGGACGGCGACGTCGTGATCGCCGCCATCACCAGCTGCACCAACACCTCAAATCCCGCCGTGATGATCGGCGCCGGCCTGCTGGCACGCAACGCGATTGCGCGCGGGCTGAAGACGCGCTCCTGGGTGAAGACGTCGCTGTCGCCGGGGTCGCGGGTCGTCGCCGACTATCTCGCGAAAAGCGGCCTGCAGGCATCGCTCGATGCGCTCGGCTTCCAGCTGACGGGCTTCGGCTGCATGACCTGCATGGGGAACTCCGGCCCGTTGCCCGCGCCGGTTGCTCAGGCGATCGAGGTCGATGGCCTGGCGACCGTTGCCGTCCTTTCGGGCAACCGCAATTTCGAAGGCCGCATCCATCCTGCGGTGCGCGCGAACTTCCTCGCCTCGCCGCCGCTGGTGGTGGCCTACGCGCTTGCTGGCAGCGTGCTCGCCGATCTCGCCGGCGCCCCGCTTGGCGAGGACCACGAAGGCAGTCCGGTGTACCTGCGCGACATCTGGCCCGATGAGGACGAGGTCCGTAAGATCATCGGCGAGGTCGTCACGCCGACGCTTTTCCGCGAGCGCTACGCCACGATCCTCGAGGGCACGCCTCAGTGGCGGGCGCTGCGCGGCGGCACGGGCACCACGTTTCCCTGGATCGCCAGCAGTACCTTCATCCGGCGGCCGCCGTTCTTCGAGGATATGACTGCGGTGCCGCAGGAGCCTGCCGACATCCGCGGCGCGCGCGTGCTTGCGATATTCGGGGACACGTTCACCACCGACCACATTTCGCCCATCGGCGCCATTTCGGCGGGCACGCCGGCCGCCGAATACCTGGTATCGCTCGGCGTTGCGCCGCGCGATTTCGTCAACTACGCGGCGCGGCGCCTGAACCACGACGTGATGATCCGTGGCACTTTCGCAAGCGTCCGGGTGCGCAACGAGATGACGCCGGATGTCGAGGGCAGCAGCACCGTGCATTACCCGGATGGCGCACGCATGCCGATCCACGTCGCGGCGGCGCGGTATCGGAGCGAAGGGGTACCGCTCGTGGTGATTGCGGGCGCCGAGTATGGCGCCGGATCGTCGCGAGACTGGGCCGCGAAAGGCACGCGTCTGCTGGGGGTGCGCGCGGTGATCGCCGAGACATTCGAGCGAATCCACCGCTCCAACCTCGTCGGAATGGGCGTGCTGCCGCTGCAGTTCCCGAACGGCATCACACGCAAGACGCTCGCCCTGACCGGAACGGAGCTCTTCGACATCGCCGGCATCAGCGGCAACGCAGCGCCGCGGAGCGAGCTCGAGTGCACCATTACGCGCGCCGATGGCACGCGTGAAAAGCTCGGATTGCTGTCGCGCCTGGACACGACGCGCGACGTGAATTACTTTCGTCATGGCGGCCTGCTGCACCATGTGGTGCGCAGCCGTCTCACCCGCGAGGTAGCTGCATGAGTCCAAGGAAGCAATTGCGCGCCCTGTTGGCGAAAGCCGACTATGCTATCGTACCCGGAGCCTACGACACGCTGACCGCAAGGCTGGTGCAGCTCGCGGGTTTCGATGCGGTATACCTGACGGGCGGCGGCTATTCGCGCGCCAACGGGTATCCCGACGTCGGGCTGCTCACCATGACGGAGATCACGCAATGGATCTCGCGCACCGTGGAAGCCGTGGAGATCCCGGTGATCGCCGACATGGATGCCGGCTACGGCAATGCGCTCAACGTGGTGCGCAGCGTGCGTGAATACGAGAAAACCGGCGTTTCCGCGTTCCACCTCGAAGACCAGGTCTCGCCCAAGAAGTGCGGCCACTACGAGGG
>JBAVOG010000906.1:0-1511 GCA_049691875.1 Burkholderiales bacterium
GCCTCGGTGCTCATCGGCAGGGGAAGACGGCGGTAGGCCGACGCGTCTGGACCGCCTTCAGTGGTCGCATTGGCAGTGATTTTCTCATGTCTGCGCGCGACGGAGCCTAGAACACCTCGTCCCCCCCGTCCACCCCAGATTGGCTCTCGATCAGGGCGATCGGGTGAAGAAAGACGTGACAATGGGCTGAAGGTCTGAATCTGTCGTGATCCTCTGACTGGAAGAGGGGACGGCGATGGCGGACGCGGTGGCGGATGACGGGGCTTTTGCCGAGGCGATTGTCTTTCTTAGCTATTTCAATGAGTTGCCGGATCATCGCCAGAGCGGCAAGGTGATCTATCCGCTCGACGAGGTTCTGCTTCTCTGCCTTCTGGCGGTGCTGGCGGGTGCGGAGGCGTTCACCGATATCGCGCGGTTCGGCGAACGGAAGCTCGAACTCTTGCGCCGCTTCCGGCCGTTCGGCGACGGGACGCCATCGCACGATCAGCTGGGCGACATTTTCGCGACGCTCGACGCCGAGGCTTTCCAGCGCTGCTTCGTCGCCTGGGTCGCCGCGCTGACCGGTGCGCCGGCCGAGGTGATCGCCATCGACGGCAAGACCGTGCGCCGGTCCTATCAGAAGACCGGCGGCAAGGCGCCGATCCACATGGTCTCGGCCTTCGCGGCACGCCAGCGCCTGGTCCTCGGTCAGGTCAAGGTGGCGGAAAAGTCCAACGAAATCAGCGCCATCCCCAAGCTGCTGGAGATGATGGCAATCGAGGGCGCGATCGTCACCATCGACGCCATCGGCTGCCAGCGCGACATCGCCTGCAAGATCATCAACAAGAAGGCCGATTACGTCCTGGCGCTGAAAGGCAATCAAGGCACGTTGCGCGAAGATGTGCGGGTCTTCGTCGAAGAGCAGAAGGTCAATGGCTTCGAGAACACGACGATCAGCCGAAATGAAACGGTGGATGGTGATCACGGCCGCATCGAAACCAGGGCTACGACGGTCATCCACGACGTCGAATGGCTGAAAGAACGTCATGATTGGCCGGGATTACAGAGCATCGTCATCGTCGACAGCTCGCGCGACACCGCCGGCAAGATCGAACAGGAAACACGCCTCTACATCACCTCGTCGAACCTCCCGGCCGAGCGCATGGGACCGATCGTCCGCAGCCATTGGGCCGTGGAAAACAGCCTCCACTGGGTCATGGACATGGTGTTCAGAGACGACGAGTGCCGGGTCCGAACCAGAAACGCCCCGGCCAACTTCACCACCCTAAAACACATGGCCCACAACCTCTTCCGAAAGGTCAAAAGCCGCGACTCCCTACGCCTCCGACGCAAAGTCGCCGCCTGGGACGACGATTTCCTCGCAAGCCTCGTCGCCGCATGATTCCTTCACCCGATTCCCCTGTATCCCCAACAGCCCTTCCACGGATGCGCCCGCGCTAAGAGCGCGGCGCATTTCCCGCTACCGAGAACCACCCACGGGTGGTCCCTGCGCTCGCCAGCTTTCCTAAGAT
>JBAVOG010000907.1:0-18308 GCA_049691875.1 Burkholderiales bacterium
CTGGTGTGGGTACCGATCGCCGAAACCGCGCAGGCCCACGCGCGACAGCCATTCCTCGGCACGAACGACCGCTTCCTCGCGGTCCGTTCCGCGGAACTCGAGGCCTGCCTTGACATTCTCCAGAGCGGTGCGCCAGGGCATCAGCGCGTCCTGCTGGAAAAGATATCCGGCGCGCGTGTTGATCCCGTGCAACGGCTCGCCCAGAACGCTGACGTTTCCCGTCGACGGCGCAAGGAGCCCCGCGGCAATATTCAGCAGCGTCGATTTCCCGCATCCGGTCGGACCGACGACCGAAACGAACTCTCCTGCGCCGACCACGAGCGTCGTGTCCCGCACGGCCGTGTAACGCTTGCTGCGGTCCTCCCGCGCGACGAACGTGCAGGTAACCCCTTCCAGCGAGAGCGCCGGGACTCCAGCCATTCGAGTTCGCCGGACGGTCGTCTATTTCTGGTACTTCTTCAGCGCGTTTTGGGCGAACTGGTTGGTGTATGTCTGGGCAAGATTCACTTTCGAGTAATCCACCTTCGGATTCGAGGTCTTGAGCACTTTCAACGCGGTCTTGGCGCCCGCCTCCGGAATCAGACCGTCCGGGGAAATTGCTTCCCGGATATTGTCGTAGGCGAAGAGGTACATCGCCTTGTCGCCGAGCTGGTAGGACTCGGGGACGGTCGCGAGAATCTGCTGCGGCGTTGCGTTCTGCAGCCACAACAGCGCGCGGACCATCGCGTTGGTCAGCGCCTGCACCGTCCGGGGATTCTTCTGCACGAATTCCGCGGGGGCATAAAGGCTCGCTGCGGGCATCGGGCCACCGAATACCTGCATCGTCCCTTCCGGCGTGCGCGACGTGAAGATCACCTTTACGGCGCCCTGCTTCTCGAGCATGGTCATGACGGGGTCCACGTTCGAGATGGCGTCGACCTGGCCATTCTGGATCGCGGCGATCGCCGCCGATCCGGTTCCGACCCCGACGAAGGCCACGTCCTTCGGACCGAGGCCTCCCTTCTCGAGCACGTAGTCCGCGAACATGTTTGTGCTCGAGCCAGGGGCGGATACCCCGATCTTCAGGCCCCTGAGGTCCTTCGGAGACTTGTAGTTCGGCACCTTGGCGGTGGATACGCCGATGGAGATCTGCGGCGCCCGCCCCTGCAGAACGAAAGCCTGGAACTTCTGGCCGCGCGCCTGCATGTTGATCGTGTGCTCGTACGCGCCCGATACGACGTCCGCACTTCCGCCGACCACCGCGCGCAGCGCCGCAGAGCCGCCCTTGAAGTCGCTTATCTTGACGTTGAGGCCCTCGTCCTTGAAGTAGCCGAGTTGCTCCGTGATCGTCAGCGGCAGGTAATAGAGCGCCGCCTTGCCACCGACGGCGATGTGGACATCGGGCTTCTCCGGCGCCTGAGCCCATGCGAGCGAAGCGGCGCACAGCCCGATGGCGGCGCCGACGTGGCGAACGAGTTTCAACATGATCTCCTCTGTGATTTCTGCGGTCGACCGCACGAACTTCGACCGGTTGTCGTGCCGGTCTTCGAGGCGGTGATGATACACGGGCCGACGGCTGTCAATGTGGCGGTCGGACGAAGCGTCGGGGCTAGATCAGTGGTAGCTGGACGGCCCGGCCCGGGACGCGAAACGCCCGGGTGTCGAGCTCGGTACGTCCGCCGCTCTCGAGGCCGTTTTCACGGCAGGCATGTTCGAATCGCTGCCGAATGAGCTCGGCATACTCTCCCGTTCCGGCCATCCGGGCGCCGAACCGCGGGTCGTTTTCCTTCCCGCCGCGGAGATCGCGGATCCGCGCCATGATGCGCTCGGCGCGCTGCGGGTGGTGATGATCCAGCCACTCCCTGAAAAGTCCCTTCAGCTCGTGGGGCAGCCGGAGCACTATGTAGCCCGCCCATCTCGCCCCGGCCTCCGCCGCCGCGGCGACGATGGCCTCCAGGTCGCCATCGTTGAGAAACGGGATGACCGGTGCAACGAGAACGCCGCACGGCACGCCACTTGACGTCAGCCTCCTGATCGCATCGAGCCGGCGGTAAGGTGCTGCCGCGCGCGGCTCGAGTTTGCGCGCAAGCTCGGCGTCCAGATTCGTCACCGACACGAACACACGCGCGAGGTTCTGCATCGCCATCGGCCCGATGAGGTCGACATCACGCCCGACGAGCGCGTTCTTGGTGACGATCGTGAACGGATGCCGGAACTCGACCAGCACCTCGAGAATCGAGCGGGTGATGCGCAGATCGCGCTCCGCGGGCTGATAGGGATCGGTGTTTGCGCCGAGCGAGATCACACTGCAACGGTAGCCGGGCGCGGCGAGTTCCTTGCGCAGCAACTCCGCCGCGTTCGTCTTCGCAAAGATTCGGGTCTCGAAATCCAGACCTGGCGAGAGACCGAGATACGCGTGGCTCGGACGAGCATAGCAGTAGACGCACCCATGCTCGCAGCCGCGATACGGGTTGATCGACTGCTCGAACGGGATGTCCGGGGACTCGTTGCGAGCGATGATGGTCTTCGCGGTTTCGGGAGTGACCACCGTTTCCAGCCGCGGCGCCGGCTCGTCTTCGTCGCGCACCCAGCCGTCATCGAACGCCTCCCGCAGGGCGGACTCGTAGCGACCCTCGACATTCGACGGAGCACCGCGCCCCTTGAGTGGGCCGCCGCGATCACCGCGAGTCGTCTTGAGCGCCATGTCCTGTCGCCGCCATTTGATCGGAATACTGGTATTCTATCCAGTATCCGGGCAGGTGGCTAGATCGCCTTGCGGTCTCGCAGCGCAGCGATCTCGGCTTCCGAGTAGCCGATCCGCGCCAGCACCTCGTCGGTGTGCTCGCCCAGCGCAGGGCCGACCCATTCAAGATCTCCGGGGGTGTCCGAGAGCTTCGGCACGACACCGGGCACCCGCAGCGTCGTCCCGTCCGGGAGCGTGACCTCCCTGATCATGTCGCGCGCGAGATACTGGGGATCGGCGACGATGTCGGCAATGCTGTAGATCTTTCCGCTCGGAACCTGTGCCTCCGCCAGCACCTTCAGGACGCGGTCCACGGCGTTCCGTCCCGTCCATTCGCCGATGACCTGGTCGAGTTCGTCCCTGCGCTGCGATCGTCCGGCGTTGTCCGCGAGCCCCGGGTCGTCGGCAAGATCCATGCGTCCGATCGCGTTCATCAGACGCTTGAAGATGCTGTCGGCGTTCGCACCGATGACGACGTGATGCCCGTCGCTCGTCAAGTAGGTGTTCGACGGGACGATGCCCGTCAGGTTGCTCCCGGTACGCTCGCGGACAACGCCGAACAGGTCGAATTCGGGCAGCGTGCTCTCCATCATGTTGAACACGGCCTCGTACAGTGCCACGTCGACGACCTGGCCCTTGCCGCCATTCGCGGTCCGGTGATGCAGCGCCATCAATACGCCGATGACGCCGTGCAGCGCCGCGATCGAGTCCCCGATCGAGATGTTGGGCCGCACCGGTGGACGGTCCGGGAAACCGGTGATATGGCGGATACCCCCCATCGATTCGCCGATCGCGCCGAAACCGGCGAGGCTGCGATAAGGCCCGTCTTGTCCGAAGCCCGATGTCCGCAGCATGATGAGCCCGGGGTTCTCGCGACACAGGGCGTCGTAACCCAGGCCCCATTTCTCGATCGTTCCGGGCCGGAAGTTCTCGATCACGACATCCGCCTCGCGCGCGAGGCGCCGCACGATCTCCTGTCCCTCCGCCAGGCGCAGGTTCGCCGTCACCGACTTCTTGTTGCGCGCCTGGACGTACCACCAAAGCGAAGTGTCCTTGTAGAGCTTGCGCCACTTGCGAAGCGGATCGCCGCCATCCGGCGGCTCGATCTTGATCACCTCGGCGCCGAATTCGGCGAGCATCTTTCCCGCAAAGGGTCCGGCGATGAGCTGACCGAGCTCTATGACGCGCAAGCCCTCGAGAGGTTTCCTTGCCATGGCTCAGGCCCCGGTCAGCTCACGCCTTGAAAATCTGGTCCTGCAATGAGCTGACCCAGCTCAATGACACGGAGACCCTCGAGCGGCTTCTTTGCCATGATCAACCTACGCCGGGCGACGCTCGTAGTACGCCTGCGCGAGCGTGCCGATATCCACGTACTCGAGCTCACCGCCGACCGGGACTCCGCGCGCAATGCGGCTTACCTTCAGCCCGCGCTCGTGCAGCATCTCGGTGACGTAATGAGCGGTCGCCTCTCCCTCGTTGGTGAAGTTGGTCGCGATCACGATCTCCTTGACCATGCCGTCAGTCGCGCGCGCGAGCAGCTTCGCGAGGCCAATCTCCTTGGGACCCACGCCATCGAGCGGCGAGAGGCGACCCATGAGCACGAAATAGTGGCCCTGATAGGCGAGAGTCTGCTCCATCATCATCAGGTCCGCCGGCGTTTCCACGATGCAGAGCAAACCAGTGTCGCGCCGCGGCGAATTACAGAGCGCGCAGATCTCGGTCTCGCTGAAATTGTTGCAGCGCGCGCACCGATGCACCGTTTCCAGCGCGATTCCGAGCGCCACGCCGAGACGCTGCGCGCCCGCGCGATCGTGCTGGAGCAGATGGTAGGCGATACGCTGCGCGGACTTCGGTCCGACTCCGGGAAGGCAACGCAGTGCCTCGACGAGCTCCTCGAGCGCCGAGGATTTCATCAGAGCGGCAGGTTCATCCCGGGTGGCAATCCGAGTCCTGACGTGAATCCGGCCATCTTCTCCTGGACGGTCGAATCGACGCGCCGCGCAGCGTCGTTGATCGCGGCGGCGACCAGGTCCTCCAGCATCTCCTTGTCGTCGGCGAGCAAGGAAGGATCAATGGTGACGCGCTTGACGTCGTGCTTGCACGTCATGACGACCTTGACGAGCCCGGCACCCGCCTGTCCTTCCACTTCCACTGTCGCAAGCTGCTCCTGCATTTTGCGCATGTTGTCCTGCATCTGCTGCGCCTGCTTCATCAGACCGGCGAGCTGTCCCTTGTTGATCATGTTGCGTCTCCACTCATGTACTGGGTTTGATGGACGAGTCGACGACCGAACCGTCGAACTGCTCGACGAGGTCGCGCACGAACGAGTCGCCTTGGATCGAGGCGTTGGCCTGTTCCTGATGCGCCTTGCGCTCCCCTTCCTTCATGGCTGCCACGGAATTTCCGCTCGACGCGCCGATTTCTATCAACACTGCGACCGGCTTGCCCAGGCGTTCGTGCAGTGCCGCCTTGAGCTTGTCCACGTACACCTTGTCCGCCAGGTATTTCGCCTCGGCTGGCAGGCGCAGCTCGATCTTGTGGTCCGTGCGCGCCGCGAGCTCGCTCCGCTCCGCTAGCTGGCGGGTGGCACCGGTCACTTTCAACTCACGGACCAGGTCCGGCCAATCGGTCGAATCGCCGGGCGCACCCCTCGGTCCGGTCTCGTCCTTGCTTGCGCCACCGACTGCGCGCGCCACCTTCTTCCCTGGCAAAGGTCCACCCCTGCTTGCCGACTTCGCGGTGGAAGCGTCTGACGAGCCTTCGCCGGTCGCATCCGGCCGGAATGCCAGCATCCGCATCAGCGACATGGTGAAGCCGGCGTACTCGTCCGGCGCAAGTGGCAGATCGCGGCGGCCGTGCACCGCGATCTGGTAGTACAGCTGCACGGTCTCCGGATCGAGGTGCTGGGCCAACGAAAGGACACGCCCGCGCTCGGGCATTTCCGGATCGAGCGCATCCGGAACGACCTGCGCAAGCGCGATTCGATGCAGCAGGGTCGCGAGTTCGGCGAGCGCACCGTCGAACGAGAGGCTACGCGCTTCCATGGCGTCCGCAATCGAGAACAACCGATCGCCATCGCCCGCGGCAACTGCATCGGCGAGATCGAACAGATAGGTCTGGTCGACGGCTCCCAGCATGGTGCGCACGCCGGCCTCCGTCACTGTCCCGCCGCAATACGCGATGGCCTGATCGAGCACGGACAGCGCGTCGCGCATGCTCCCGCGTGCCGCGCTGGCGATGAGCCGCAATGCACCGGCATCGGCAGCTACGTCCTCCTCCTTTGCAATATGCTGGAGGTGAGCTGCGATCGCACCCGGCAGCATCTGCTTGAGATTGAACTGCAGGCAGCGCGAAAGCACTGTCACCGGAATCTTCTGCGGGTCGGTGGTCGCCAGGATGAATTTGACGTGCTCGGGCGGTTCCTCGAGCGTCTTCAGCATCGCGTTGAACGCCGAGGTGGATAGCATGTGCACTTCGTCGATTACATACACCTTGAAGCGCGCCCGGGTCGGTGCGTACACCGCGCTTTCCAGGAGCTGGCGCATCTCGTCGACTTTTGTGTTGGTCGCCGCATCGACTTCGATGAGGTCGACGAACCTTCCGGCGTCGATCTCCACGCACGCAGAGCACTTCCCGCATGGAGTTGGGGTGATGCCCGTCTCGCAGTTGAGTGCCTTGGCGAGAATTCGCGCGAGCGTGGTCTTGCCGACCCCGCGTGTCCCGGTCAGGAGATAGGCGTGGTGCAAGCGCTGCTGCTCGAGCGCGTGCGTGAGCGCCGTGACGACGTGCTCCTGCCCGACTACCGAGGCGAACGAGCGCGGCCGCCACTTTCGGGCAAGCACCTGGTACGACATGACGGAAATTCTATCAGACCGAACCGGCCTGGCTCCGCGCCGTGACCACTCGGTTCACCGCCGATCGACCTGCGCGAGGGCGTCCGACCGCGCGATCAGCCGTCGGGCATTCTGATAGGTCGGAATCTCGACCAGCGCGCCCTCGAATTCGGCACGGTCCAGGCCCTTTGCACGCACCGCCTCGAACGCATGGACCAGTCGGCGCGCGCGAGTCACCTCCTCGGCCGTGGGTGTGAGCACGCGATTGATCGTCGCCGCGTGTTCCGGCTTCACGAGGCTCTTTGCCACGTACCCCAGGCGCCGCGCCCAGCGCGTGTCGGCCTCAGCGCCTTCCGGATCGCTGAACGTATAAGGGCAATCGATGGCGACGACGCCGGCGGCGGCACACTCCACACGAAATCGGCTGCGCACGTAGGCCAGCTCCGCGCCGTCACGGCTGCGTTCGGCCCCGAGATCCGCCGCCATGTCTTCGGACGCGACCAGGCACGCCGTCACGCGCGGGCTTGCCATGGCGATTTCGCGGGTGCGGACGAGGCCGGCAGCCGATTCGACGTTCGGCACCAGTTCGGTCGACCCGGCACTGATTCCGAGTTCCTTCTCGCGACGTGACACCGCGGCTTCGAGCGCGTGCACGTGCTCGGGTGTGGAGACTTTCGACATCAGCACGATGTCCGGGCGGCCGCGCATGACCGCGGCGAGGTCTTCCAGCCCGTCGTCCTCGAGGGGATTCACGCGGACCGCGGCCAGCGCGCCACGCGATCGCCAGGCTTCGTAGAGGCCGGCAGCGAGGCTGCGCGCTTCCGGGCGCCGCGCCGGAGGCGTGAAATCCTCGAGCTCCTGGATCAGCACGTCGGCCCGGCTCGCTGGCGCGGCTTGCAGCATCTCCGACTCGGCGCCCGGCAAGAAAAGCCAGGAGCGCCTGAGTTCAGGATGCCGGCGCGCGCCCGGCCCGCTCATGCGCGAGAAATAGGTGGCGAGCCTGAACCCCGGCACTTGCAGTGAGTAGCTATGGCTGCTTCCTTCCGGATCTGACCAGGTTCACCACGTTGCAATGCGGGGAGGCCCGCCATTGATCAGTGCTCCCGCGCAGGCGCGCGACAGCGAATTTCGAGACCATTTGCAGAAAGCACGCAGTGAGCAGCTGCGCAGGCCGGATCGAGTATACGCTGGGTTACCGTTGCAGGGCGCGGTCAATTCGCACGCGACGCCGCCGCGGCATTTCGATACACCTCGGACGCCGCGTCCACGCCAGCGCCGCGCGGCAGCTTCCACCCCTCCGCAGCAAGTGTCGCATCGAGCGCGGCGAGCGTGACCAGCACTGCGTCCTGGCGCGCGTTGTAGCCCATGGTCCCGATGCGCCAGACCTTGCCATGCAGTGGGCCGAAGGACGTTCCGATCTCGATGCTGAAATCCGCGAGCATTCGCGCGCGCACCCGGTTGCCGTCCACACCCTCCGGAATCCATACCCCGGTGACGTTCGGCATCTTGTGCGCGAGGTCGCCGAACAGGCGCAGATCCATGGCCTGCAATCCGGCAACCAGCGCCTCGCTCGCCCGAGCGTGGCGCCGATGAATGTTCGGCAGTCCCTCCTGCATGGCAATGCGTGCGCACTCGCGCGCGCCATAGAGCATGGTGGTCGCCTCCGTATGGTGATTGAGCGCCATCTCGCTCCAGTAGTCCATGGTCATCGCCAGATCGAAGTAGTTCGACGCGATGACCGGACCGGGCCCGGGCACGAAGTCCGTCGGGCGCACGCCTTCCTCGATATGGCGGCGCCGGCGAATCGCCTCGGCGATGCCGTCGCTCAGCGTGATGGGCGCAATACCCGAGGGACCTGCGAGGCACTTCTGCAACCCGGCGGTGCATGCGTCGATTTCCCACGCGTCGACCGGTAGCGGCATACCGAGAATCGACGCGGTTGCGTCGACGTACAGGAATGCATCATGCGCGCGGCAGATTCGTCCGATCTCGACCAGCGGCTGGGCCATGGTCGTCGACGTGTCGCCCTGACAAAGCGCGACCAGCTTGGGCCGATGCTGCTCCACGGCTTGCTCGATCTGGTCGGGCGAAAATACGGTTCCCCACTGCGTCGCGACGATTCTGACGTCCGCACCGCAACGCCGCGCAATCTCGCACTTGAGTTGTCCGAACCGTCCGAAGACGCCCACCAGCACGCGATCTCCCGGTTCGATGAGCGAAACCATCACCGCCTCGATCCCGCCTCGTGCCGTGCTGTCGATGAGCATCGTCCAACGGTTCCGCGTCTCGAAGACTTGCCGATAGAGCTCCATCGTCTCGCCCATGTACGCCCGGAACTGCGGGTCGAACTGGCCGAGCAGCTGCGCCGACATGGCGCGTAGCACACGCGGATCGGCGTTGATGGGACCGGGCCCCATCAGCAGCCGGGGCTGGGGATTCAGGTCATCGAACATCAGGTGGTTATCCTACCGCCCGGCCGGGGGCGGCTCGGGCTTCGCGGGAAGCATCAAGGCACGCGGCTTCAGCTTGTCGGGCAGGACGCGTCCCATGCGTGCACGATGACCCCGGTAATGCGCCAGTTTTTCTCCGGTGAGCCGCACCTGCTTTTGCTTGCCGCCACGGCCTACACCCTCGACGGTGAGCTCCTTCTCGTTCGTCACGCCGACCGCAACCAGCTTCTCATCCTTCTCCAGCCCCATGACGATCACGCCGCGGCCGCGCGCCATTTGCCGCATCTCCGTGATATCGAACGTCAGCATGCGCCCCTGCTCCGCCAGCGCAGCCACGTAATTCCCCCGCGCTTCCTCGTATACTGCCGGGGCAAGCGGCACCTCGCCCGCCTCCACGGACATCAATTCGCGACCGGCGCGCCGGTTCGACACCATGTCTGCGAGCGTGCACAGAAAACCGTACCCTCCGCTCGACGCCACGAGCAGACGGGTTTCCGGGCTGCCACCGACACACTGGACGATACGCCCGCCTTCCTGCAGATCGACGAGCGACGAAGCCGGTGCGCCGTCTCCGCGGGCCGGGGGCAATTCGCCCGCCTGGACGGTGTATGCACGCCCGTTCGAGTCGAGGAACACCACCGGATCCACCGTGCGACACCTTATCAACGCTTGCAGCGAGTCGCCTTCCTTGAAGGAGAGCCCCGCCGGATCGACCTGCCATCCCTGACGCACGCGCACCCAGCCGTTCGCCGAAAAGATGACCGTCACCGGCTCGTCGATCACCGGAACCTCCACGGCCGCTTTTTCCGACTCCTCGAGCTTCGTGCGCCGCTTGTCGCCGAAGGATTCGGCGTCTTGCTGCAGCTCCTCGGTGATCAGCGCCTCGAGCGCCTTGCGACTGCCCAGCACTTTCTCGAGCCCCTTCGCCTCCTTGCGCAGGTCGCCGAGCTCGCGCTCGACCTTGATGTGCTCCAGCTTCGCCAACTGGCGCAGGCGAATATCCAGTATGTCGTCCGCTTGGCGCTCGGTGAGCTTGAAGGCCTTGATCAGTTCGGGCTTCGGCTCGTCCGCGTTGCGGATGATCTTGATGACCTTGTCCACGTTCAGAAGGACGATCAGACGCCCTTCCAGGATGTGGACCCGGTCCTGCACCTTGTCGAGCCGGAAGCGGGTGCGGCGCGTAACCGTTTCGAACCGGAAATCGAGCCACTCCCTGAGCACATCCGTGAGACTCTTTCCGGACGGACGTCCGTCGAGCCCGACCATGACAAGATTGATGGACGCGTTGGTCTCCATGCTCGTCTTCGCGAGCAGGAGATTCACGAACTCGGTCTCATCGATCCGCGACGTCTTGGGCTCGAACACGAGGCGGACGGGGTGCGCCCGGTCCGACTCGTCCCGCACCCGATCGAGCATCGAGAGCATCAGCTGCTTTTCGCGTGTCTGGTCGGCGCTGAGCGATTTCTTGCCCGCGCGCGGCTGCGGATTCGTGATCGCGTCGATCTCTTCCAGCACCTTGCGCGCCGACGAACCCGGCGGAAACTCGTGCACGACGACCTGCCACTGCCCGCGCGCGAGCCGCTCCACCGTCCACCGGGCACGGACCCGGACCGATCCGCGCCCGCTCTCGTACGCCGCCCGGATATCGGCCCGCGGAGTGATGATCTGGCCGCCGCCTGCAAAGTCGGGGCCCTTGATGTGCTTCATCAATCCCGCGACGCTGATCGCCGGATCGCGGATCATCGCGATTGCGCCCTGCACCACCTCGTTCAGGTTGTGGCTCGGCACCTCCGTCGCCATGCCCACTGCAATCCCCGACGCGCCGTTCAGCAGCACGACTGGGAGCCGCGCGGGAAGGACCTCGGGCTCTTCCATGCTGCCGTCGTAGTTCGGCGCAAAATCGACCGTGCCGCTGTCGAGTTCTGCCAGCAGCACATCGGCGAATTTCGTGAGCCGCGCCTCCGTGTAGCGCATCGCCGCCGGGTCGTCGCCGTCCCGCGATCCGAAGTTCCCCTCGCCGTCGATCAGGGGATAGCGCATGGTGAAGTCCTGCGCGAGGCGCACCAGCGCGTCGTACACCGATGCGTCCCCATGCGGGTGGTACTTGCCGAGGACGTCGCCCACCACACGCGCGGATTTCTTGCGCGGCGTGCCGGCGCGCCCGCCGAGCTCCCACATGGCGTAGAGAATCCGTGACTGCACCGGCTTCTGACCGTCCGCAACGCGCGGCAGCGCGCGATCCTTCACCGTCGCGATCGCATACTGCAAGTATTGGGATGCCGCATATTTCCCGAGCGGCAGTGCGTCGCCGATCTCGCCGGTCATCGGCGCCGAATTTGGCGGGAGCCGCGATCCGCCCGATCCACCGGCCCCACCACCGGGCGGGACTGGCGGCACAGATTTCGCGCCCTTTCTCGGCTTGCGCTCGAGGACCGCAGTGTCGCCACCCGATCCTCCGAAGAGGTCTTTCTGTTCGTCCATGCCGCCCTTTTTACGAGATGTCGGCATCCACGAGATTGCCGAAGGTCTCCATCCACTCACGCCGCGCCGGCGAGTTCTCGCGTGCCATCATCATGTTGAAGACATCGCGATCGGCGTCGAGCATGCCGTCCTCGACGCGCACGGGCAGCATCCGGCGCGTGTCCGGATTGAGTGTCGTCTCCCAGAGTTGCTCCGGGCTCATTTCGCCCAGGCCCTTGAAACGGCTCACAGTCCAGGCACCCTCGCGCACGCCTTCGTCCCCGAGCTTCTCCTCCATCGCTGCGAGTTCCTGCTTGTCGAGCGCATAGAGCTTACGCGCGGGTTTCCCCTTCCCCTGCGACGGCACGTCGATGCGAAACAGCGGAGGTTGCGCGACGAACACGTTGCCCTGCTCGATGAGCTTCGGGAAATGCTGGAAGAAGAGCGTGAGCAGGAGCACCTGGATGTGCGAGCCGTCCACGTCGGCGTCGGCGAGGATCACGATCTTCCGGTAGCGCAGCCCGCCGAGATCGGCCGCGTCGCCCAGCTTGTGCGGCTCGACGCCGATCGCCAGGGCAATCGCCTCGATCTCCTTGTTCGCATAGAGCGATTCCGCACTGTCCTGCCACGTGTTCTTCGGCTTGCCCTTGAGCGGCAGCACGGCCTGGAATTCCTTGTCGCGCGCCTGCTTCGCCGAGCCGCCCGCCGAATCCCCTTCGACGATGAAGAGTTCGTTTCGCTCTGCATCGTCCGACGCGCAATCGGTGAGCTTGCCTGGCAGAACCGCCACGCCTGAGTTCTTGCGACGCTCGACCTTCTGTGCGGCGCGCGTCCGGGCCAGCGCCTGCGCGATCACGAGCTCCGCGATGCGTTTGCCTTCCTCGACATGCTGGTTCAGCCAGAGCTCGAAGGGGTCCCGCACCATCTGCGCCACCAGCTTCACGGCGTCGCGCGAGATGAGCTCGTTCTTAACCTGCCCCTTGAACTGCGGGTCGAGCATCTTCACGGCGAGCACATAGGACGTGCGCGACCAGACGTCCTCCGGAACGATCTTGAGCCCTCTCTGGCCCATCGCATGGTGATCGATGAAGCTCTTGATCGCGTTGTACACGCCCTCTCGCAATCCCGCCGCGTGTGTGCCGCCGTGGCGCGTGGGAATCATGTTCACGTAGGACTCGGCAAGAACATCGCCGTCCCGCGCCCATGCGATCGCCCAAAGGGCACCCTCGCCTTCCGCGAAGCTGTCGGACTCGGACTGCGCGTCGATGTAGCGTTCGCCGAAAAAGGACTCGGCAACCGCCTCGCGCGAAGCCATCGCATCGCCGAAGTAGCCCCGGATTCCATCCGGGAAGCGCCAGGTCGTCTCGGCGATCTTGCCGTTTTTCTCGATCCCCAGCGTGAACTTCACGCCGGGAAGCAGCATCGCCTTTGCACGCAGCAGAACGGCGATATCCTGGTGGACGATCTTGGGCGAGTCGAAGTATTTCGGGTCGGGCCAGAACCGGATGCGCGTGCCGGTTTCACGCGGGCCCACGCTGCGGATCTTTTTCAGGGGCTCCTTGACTTTGCCGTTGTCGGCGAAAACGAGCCGGTAGAGTGCGCCATCCCGCTTGACTTCGGCTTCGAGCCGCTTGGCGAGTGCGTTTGTCACACACACCCCGACGCCGTGCAGGCCGCCCGCGATCCGGTACACGGAGTCCTTGTCGGTCTTTCTGAATTTTCCGCCCGAATGAAGGGTCGTAAAGATCACCTGCAACGCGGGAATCTTTTTCTTGGGATGCAGATCGACCGGGATGCCCCGGCCGTCATCCTCGACCGCCGCCGAACCGTCCTCGTACAGCGTTACGGAGACCGACTTCGCGAATCCCGCCAAGCCCTCGTCTGACGCATTGTCGATTGCCTCGACCAGCGCGTGATTGGGGTTGACCGGGTCCGTGTACATGCCCGGCCGATGCAGGATCGGCGAGAGATCCTCGAGGATCTCGATGTCTTCCGCGCGATAATCACCAGCCTTGCGAGCCATCGTATCCCGTTCTTGTCACCACGACAGGTTGGGGTCGGCCCTCTGGCCGACTACGACGGATTGTGATCATACTCTCGCCGGGCACGGCGCGCACCCACCCCGACGGGGAGTACTGCACAGTTCGGATCGAGGCGGCGCGCCCTCGCGTCCCTGAGGAGCCCTGGGAGGGCCGCCGCCGGGTCGGCGTTCCGGACCCCATACGGAGGAGTTGGCCTGGCGTATCAGGCCTTCCGCTTGTTGATGAGTTGGGCGTCGTCCACGACCTTGAGGGGGCTGCCGCCCCAAAGAATGGCGGCGTAGAAATGGTTCTCGAGCTTCGCCTGGGTGAGCGCCTCCCACTGATAGCCGTTCAGCAGGATGATCTGACCCGTCATGCCAAGCTCGCCGATGACGGTGAAGGCACCTTCGACGACCTTTCCGGCCGCAGGCCTGTCCCAGGTCACCGGTTCGACCGACGCGATCGACTTCGGAGCCTCACCGGGATAGACGGAAAACACGCCTCCCACGCCGTCGCTCGTGCGCAGCGATGCGGCCATGCGGGTTCCACGCGGCTTCATGCCCACTTGCTCCTATTCACGCTTGATCAATTCTCGAACTTTCGCAGCAGCCTGCCCGGCCGACCGCAGTGCGCGAGGATGCCGGATTCGTCGGCAACTTGCACGCCGTTCACCCACACACCATACACGCCGATTGCCGGCGTTGTCAGGCGCGGCGCGCCGCCCGGCAGGTCGAATACACGCTCCTTCGCGCCGCGCCCGACCGTCGCGGGGTCGAACAGCAAAAGGTCCGCCCAGGCTCCGGGCGTGAGCCGCCCACGATCGCGCATGCCGAACAACTCGGCTGGATCGCTGGTCAGCTTGCGCACCGCCGCTTCGATCGGCATCAACCGCCGCTCCCGGACCCAATGCCCGAGCACATGCAGTCCGAACCCCGCATCACAGAAGAAAGTGAGGTGCGCGCCCGCATCGGATAACGACACCAGGCTGTGTTCGTCCAGGATCAACCGGCCCACCGCGCCCTCATCGGAATTCAGCGTCGTGGCCACGAAGACGGTCTTTAGGTCTTCGTCCAGCGCAAGATCGAGCATCACGTCCAGAGGGTGCTTTCCGGTCGTATGCCCGAGCTCCGCCAGAGATCGGTGCTCCATCCAGCGGTGGCGCTGATCACGCGTCTCGACGACGAAGATCTCCTCCCACTCGCCGTTGAATATCCGGAACGTCGCCGGGCGCGCGAGCTCGTCCTTGATCGCGCCTCGAAAGCCGGCGTCAGCCAGCGTCCGGCGCAACGCTTCCGCTTGTACCGCAAGCGCAGGCTGCCAGGACTGCAACCCCTCGAGCGGATAGGGATCGGCCAACGTGAAATCGAATGTCAGGACGCACGCCGACACGGCGCCATAAAGTCGGTTTCCTCGTTCACGCGCCGCTGCAATGGCGCGCATGTCCTGGAACACCGCGTCGGGATTGGTTCGATTGTGGAGCAGCGCGGCAACCACCACCGGGCGACCGGACTCCTGCGCAAGCGACTCGAGGAAATCCATCCTCGTCTGTCCGCCCTTGGTGAGCATGAACACGCCGTGGCCGCAATCGCCGACTGCGCCGACCAACGCACGCAACTCGCGCTCGCCGGCGAGCCGCGAGGGCATGGGGGTCCCCCCTTCGCCGTTGTGGGCAGGCGAGGTGCTCGTGGCAAATCCAATCGCGCCCGCGCGCATCGCATCAGCGACGATTGCGCGCATCTCTCGGACTTCGTCTGCGGTTGCGGCACGCTCGACCGCAGCGTCCCCCATGACCCATGACCGCACCGATGAATGGCCGACGTAACCCGCCACATTCGGCACGAAGCCGCTCCGCTCCAGCATGTCGAAGTATTCGGGAAAGGATTCGAATTCCCAGCGTACGCCGCGCCGCAAGGCATCGAGAGACATGCCTTCGACATGTGTCAAGTGGCGCATCGTCAGGTCCCGGTGCGTCGGCTTGCACGGCGCGATCGCGAATCCGCAATTTCCGATGATCGCAGTGGTCACACCCAGCGCCGGCGAAGGTGCCAGCGTCGGATCCCAGGTGATCTGCGCGTCGTAGTGCGTATGGTTGTCGATGATGCCTGGAGCGAGTACGCGTCCGTCGGCGTCAAGCTCTCGCGCACCCTTGCCAGCCCCCGCGCCCACGACCGCGATGCGGCCGTCCTGTACGCCGAGATCACCGTGGCGCGGTGGATTGCCGAGGCCGTCGACGATCAGAGCGTTACGGATGACGAGGTCAAGTGGCATTGCGAAACCGACGACCTAACTCGCGAGGTTCTCAGTTACGCGAGTATGAGAATGACTTGGATTCGCCGCAAGTGCAATCCAACCGAATCTGGAATCTGTCTACGTGTTCGCATTCAGCCCGTTCTTTGTCGCTCGCCCAGGTTACGCCCCCGGGCGTCGGCGCGCGCGACGAATAAGCTCTCCAGCACCACGCGCTGTGTCGCCCGGTCGATGCGCGACGTGTCCAGCCACACGAACCGCCCGGGCGGCGCGCCGGCGATCGCCGCTTGCGCCGCGGCACTGTCGGTGTCGCCTTCGGTCAGTACGACCGTCCGCGCGATGGTCGCCGTGCGAGAGATCACGCCAAGCTCGTATCGACAACCCTCGTTGTGCGCCGTGAAACTTCGCAGGTCCATCAAAATCACGTCACTGCGCTGAACCAGCGCAGCGAGCGCCTGCTGCCAGGTGGTGTCGTGGCAATAGCACTCGTTGACGCGGTAGCGACCCTCGAGATCGGGGGTCATGTCGAATTCGACAAGGCGCGGCGTCACATTGGCCGGACTCCGGATGAAACGCGTGGCGAGCCGACCATCGATGAAGGTGAAGATGTCGTCCGCGTCGAGGGTACGCAAGACCAGATCGATGCCGGCGATCAGCACTGTGTTGCGGGTCAGGCGCCAGCGCTCATGACCCGGTTTTGTGCCGAATGGCATCGCGCCGAAAGCGTGGGCTTCAAACGACCTCCCGATGCCGAAGATTCGGCCCCGCGCATAGTTTCGCAAAGCGCGAATTGCTGACACAAGTCAAAGCTCCATCACGGCACGGGGTCCGGGTCGTGCCATCGGCTGACCTTTCTGGCCTTAGTTTGGACCCAGCCGCAGGAAGTTGCTAAGCTGTTCAATTCCAACACAAAGGCACACGTAAGATGGCTACTGGTGACACCCCTCGCTTTCCTTGGACCGGAATTGCTCCTACGGAATGGATGCACACGTGGCAGGCCATGTGGCGCGGAGCCCCGGACAACATAGCGCAGCCGATCCTGCCAGGCTGGACGTTCAACATAAACAGCAGCAACTCGACGGCGCCTCAGACCGAGGTGGACGTGGTGGCCAAGCACAGCTACGGTCGCCAGATCGGTCGCATGTCCGACGCGCTCGAACTTCTTATAGAGGAGCGCTATGGGAAGGTGCCCGAGGACAAGCGGTTCTCGGACTTTCTGACGATGAAACACGAGATCGACAACGTGAAGCAAAACACGGCCGCTACAAGGATTGAGCGAATTGTTAAAGACCTGGCGCTGCTGAAGGCGCAGGACCAAGAGCAGTACATGCGCCTGCGCGATGCTCTGCAGGACGCGCTCAGGTAGCATCTCCTACCAGGTAGGTGGCACGTGGACGAATTGTGGCCCAGCACGAGAATAGTACTCAGATTCGTCTGTAACCGAGCGGGTCGATGAGGCCGGAGCCATGTCATCTGTCGATCAACTCCACGATGGCGTTCGCCATTGGCAGTATCAGCAACTTGATCCCGCGGCGTTTCGCCTCGCGTTTCACTTCGTGCATGACGGGCAAGTTGCCGGTCGCCGTGCCGATGACAAGCGCTAGGCAATTCCAAAGGATGTCCTTCTTAATGGACAGCGGTATGCGGCCAAAGGCCTCGCGGAAGCTGGCGTTGACAGCGGACGCGAGCTGCTCGATCCGAGCTTGGCGCAGGCTCGCCCTGCAACTAGCCACTAGAGAATTGGCGTTGGCCTCCCTATTGCTAATTTCCGCGGCTGCGACGGCTGGCAGCCTCGGACAGCTCACGCTTCAATCGGCATTCGGAGAGTCGCTCAAGGCTGAAATCAAGGTCGTTGCTCTTCGGCAGGGCGAAGCTGAAACCTTGGGCGCCAGGATTGCATCCCCCGAAGCGTTTCGCGAGGCGGGCGTCGATTACGCTCCTGCTATTTCCTCGGTGCGCGCGTCGATTCAACGCCGCGAGGGCAACTACTACGTCGTGTTAACTTCCACTCAGCCGATCAACGAGCCGTTCCTCGATGTGCTGGTCGAACTGAGCTGGGCGACGGGCCGACTGGTTCGGCAATACACCTTCCTCATCAACTCGGCGGAGTACAAGGGGTCGAACGCCCCGTCGGCAATTACCTCCGTCGAGGCGAAGCCAGTCGCGCCGCCCAAGGCGCCCGAGCCGGCCCCTGCCCCGGAACCCGCGAAGACTCCCGTAGCCGTGACGACACCTATCACACCGCCGCCCGCTGCCGAGGCGACGCCCTCGCCGATGGCCGAAAGTGCTCCCCAACCCGCGCCGGAGGCCCGTGCTCCAGATGCACGCGGGGCAGGTGGCACCTATGAAGTCGTGAAGGGCGACACGCTCTGGCAGATCGCCGTCGCGAATCTTCCCGATGGTGTCTCGGTGCACCAGATGCTAGTGGCGCTGTATAGTGCCAACGAGACGGCTTTCATCAGCAGCAACATGAACCTTGTGCGCGCCGGCACGAAGCTCACGATTCCGAGCAAAGAAGGCGCAATAGCGGTCGCACAGGAACACGCGACGAAGGTCGTAAGCGTCCAGGCACAGG
>JBAVOG010000908.1:0-7063 GCA_049691875.1 Burkholderiales bacterium
CGCACGGTCCCGCCGGGGCGGCTGCGCCCATTCCAACAAGAGCGAAATGAGCGGCCTCCAGCGGATCGCGAACGCGATCGACCGGATGAACGACTGGATCGGGCGCAGCCTGGCGTGGCTCACGCTCGGCATGGTGCTGGTCACGTTCGTCGTGGTGCTCCTGCGCTACGTCTTCGGTATCGGATGGACCATGCTCCAGGAATCGGTCGTGTATATGCACGCGATCGTGTTCATGGGCTGCGCGGGCTTCGCGCTGGTCCACAACGGCCACGTGCGCTGCGACATTTTCTATAGCGTCGCCTCGGCGCGCGGCAAGGCGGTGATCGACATCATCGGCACCTTCCTGTTCCTGATCCCGATGTGCGTCCTCATCTTCTGGGTCACCTGGCCTTACGCGGTGGCGTCCTGGGCGGTGCTCGAGGGCTCGCAGGAAGGCCGCATGGGCATTCCGGCCGTGTTTCTGTTGAAGACGCTGATCGTGGTCTTCGCCGGACTGCTTGCCGTGCAGGCGGTGGCGTTGTTGCTGCACTCGGCGCTGTTCCTGGCCGGCGTGACGCCGTCGCGCGGCAGGTTCGACGGCGAAGCGGAAGTCGGCGAATGATCGCCTCGTTCGGCGAGTGGCTCGACCTCGCCATGTTCATCGCGCTGTGCGCGCTGGTCCTGCTCGGTTATCCGATCTCCTTCACGCTCGCCGGCACGGCGCTCATCTTCGGCCTCCTCGGCATGGCGATGGGCGTGTTCGACGCCGATTTCATCGGTGTGTTTCCGAATCGCATCTTCGGTGTCATGACCAACGAGGTGCTGATCGCGGTGCCGTTGTTCATCTTCATGGGGGTGATGCTCGAGCGCTCGAAGGTCGCCGAGGAGCTGCTCGACACAATGGGGCAGCTGTTCGGCCGCCTGCGCGGCGGCCTGGGAATCTCGGTGTCGGTGGTGGGTGCGCTGCTGGCCGCATCGACCGGCATCGTCGGCGCTACGGTCGTCACCATGGGTCTGCTTTCGCTGCCGACGATGCTGCGGCGTGGCTACGACCCCAAGCTCGCCTGCGGATCGATCGCCGCGGCCGGGACGCTCGGCCAGATCATTCCGCCGTCGATCGTGCTCGTGGTGCTGGGCGACCAGATTTCAAATGCGCACCAGGAGGCGCAGCGCCTGCTCGGCAATTTCTCCCCGGAGCCGGTGGGGGTGGGCGACTTGTTCGCCGGCGCGCTGATTCCCGGGCTCGCACTGGTGGGGATGTACATCCTCTATCAGATCAGCCTCGCCATTCTCAAGCCGAGCTCCTCGCCGGCCATACCGCGCGACGAGTCGATGAACTCCGGAAACATGACGGGCCGCGTGTTGCACGCGCTGGTCGCACCCCTGGTGCTGATCGTTTCGGTGCTCGGCTCGATCCTGATCGGTGTCGCCACGCCGACCGAGGCCGCGGGCGTGGGCGCAATCGGCGCAACGCTGCTCGCCGGGCACCGCCTCGCCGAGGGCAGGCCGTTGCCCGTCTACACCGCGGCAGTCAGCCTGGTCGGCGTGATCGCCCTGACGAGTTTCGTGGACATGCGGATGACCCGCGACCACATCACGACGCTCGAATACGCATCGGCCGCGCTCGCCGTGCTGATGTGCCTGGGGATTCTGTGGGGGCTGCTGGTCGCGCTCGCGCGCGTGTTCCGCACCGATACCCTGGTCCCGGTGATGCGCACCACCGCGCGCCTGAGCTCGATGATCTTCGTGATCATCATCGGTGCGCAGCTCTTCTCGCTCGTGTTCCGCGGGCTCGGCGGCGACGACATGGTGCATCAGTTCCTCGGGACGATTCCAGGCGGCGCGCTCGGGGCGATGATCGTGGTGATGGGGCTGATGTTCGTGATGGGATTTTTCCTCGACACCATCGAGATACTGTTCATCGTCGTGCCGATCGTCGGACCGGCGCTGCTCAAGTTCGGGCTCGATCCCATCTGGCTGGGCATCATGATGGCTGTGAACCTGCAGACCTCGTTCCTGACTCCGCCGCTCGGCTATGCGCTCTTTTACCTTCGTAGCGTGGCGCCGCCCGAGGTCACGACGATGCAGATTTACCGCGGCGTCATTCCGTTCGTGATCATGCAATTGCTGATGCTCGTCGTGCTCTCCTTCTTCCCGGCCATGGCCACCTGGCTGCCGCACGTCGTTTTCCGGTAAAGCGGTACCGGCACCGCAATTCTTACCCGCCCCCGCGGAACCCGTGGACCTCCTCGACCTGCGGACGACGTTCGCGAGTCGGGCACACGATTTGCGACGTGGTTTGATACGCGGTGAGGTTGCCGACATCCGGCGACACACCGTTCGACCACGAGGAGACATTGTCATGGAAGACAACCTGCCACCTGTCGGCCACGCCGCGCGGAAAACTCGCGACGCGACGGCCGCTGTCGGAGAGCGCGTCCACGCCGGCATCGACCGGCTGAGCACCGGCGCGCATCGCACGCTGGACCGCGTCGAATCGACCGCGGCCGACGCGGCCGACCAGCTCGACGCCAAGACGGAAGAATGGTCGGAAACGGCGGGCGAGTGGGTGGATGCCACGCGCGGATACGTGCGGGAGCATCCCGTCGCGAGCCTGGCTTTGGCGCTCGCCGCCGGATATCTTCTCAGCCGCGTGACCGCGCGCCTCTGACGCCCATGCCGAGCACCGGCCATCACGACGTCGAACTTCGGGGACCCGTGCAGGTGGCGATGCGGCTGTTGGGGCAGGTGCGCGCGCTCGCTTCTCAATACGCGCTGCTCGCAGTGCTCGACGCGCGCAGCGCCGCGACCCGGTTTGCATGGATCGTCTGCATGGGACTCGTTGCTGCGGTGCTCGTCGCGACGGCGTGGCTCGCGCTCCTGGTCGCGGGCGTCGTGTGGCTACTCGGCACCGGTGCGTCGTGGATCACGGCGCTCGCCGTCGCCGCTGCGGTCAATCTCGCGGCCGCCGGAGTGCTCGCATACCGGATGCGTGGAATGACGCGCGAGATGCCCTTTGCAGCCACCCTGCGGAAAATGGCCGATGTAACACCCGCGCCGGGCAATGACCGGGGGCGCGTTGCGTGATGGACCTACGTAGTCGCGGACCGCGCGGACCCAGGGTGGCGGGAATCGCCGCCCACCACGGCCAGGCGCCGCGCCTCCACCGGGGGAATCCGCAGCGCGTCGCGATACTTGGCGACCGTGCGGCGCGCCACCGCGATCCCGCGGCTCGTGAGGATCCGGGTGATCTGGACATCCGAAACCGGGGCGTGCGGATTCTCGATCGCGACCACCTCACGGATGAGCGCGCGAATTGCGGTCGAAGAGCATGACGCCCCGCTCTCCTTGCTGGTGACCGCGCTCGAGAAGAACTTCTTCATCTCGATCAATCCGGCCGGCGTGTCCATGTACTTGTTGCTGGTCACGCGCGATATCGTGGAGACGTGCAGCCCCACTTCGTCCGCGATGTCGCGCAGCAGGAGTGGCCGCATTGCGAGCTCGCCCCGCTCGAAGAACAGTTGCTGCCGGTCCACGATCGCCTGGGTGACCCGCTGGATCGTCTCGAAGCGCTGGCGAACGTTGCGCATGAACCAGCGCGCCTCATGCAGGTGCTGCGTGAGCGCACTGTTGCCGTCGCGCCTGCGCCGCAGCGCATCGGCGTACATGCGGTGCACGCGGATTCCGGGCAAAGCCCGGGCGTTGATCGAACTGATCCACTTGCCGCCGACCTTGCGCACCAGCACGTCCGGTACGACATAGCGTGCGGACACGGCGCCGAATCGTGATCCGGGACGCGGGTCGAGGCTTCGGATGAGAACGTTGGCGCGACGAATGGCCGCGTCGTCGCAACCGAGCCTTTTTGCGAGACCTGCGGAATCGTGGAGGGCGAGCAAGTCGAGGTGTTCGCGCACGATCCGAAGGGCGATGGCCCGACCAGGATTCTTCGCAGGGAGCCGTCGGAGCTGAATCGCGAGGCACTCTGCAACGGATCGTGCCGCGATACCGGCCGGATCGAGGCTCTGGACGAATCGCACCGCGACCTCCACGTCTTCCGGCGCTGCGTCGATCTCGGGCGGTACGATCGGCAACAGTTCCTCGACCGACTGGCGCAGGTATCCGTCGTCGTCAAGGGCATCGACGATGATTTCGACGAGCAGCCTTTCGCACGATGCGAGCCGGGACCCCGCGAGCTGCTCGATGAGGTTGTCGCGTAGCGTGGGTTGCGCAGCAAGAATCCCGCTGGGATCCCGCTCCGCATCCGGACCAGGTGGCGCGCCGAATTCCGGATTGGCGTATTCCGCATTGTCCGTTGGATCATCGGCGTCCGCGGCCGGCGATTCGAGCCGCTCCGCCGCGACACGCTCATCTGCGGCGGGGGCGGTGGCGACCCATGCCGACGCGACCTCCGTACGTTCGAGAAACGGATTGCGCGCGAGCAACTCCTCTATCTCGTGCTCGAGATCGGCGGCGGAGAGCTGCAACACGCGGATCGCCTGCACGATCTGCGGAGTGAGCGCGAGTTGCTGCTGCTGCAAGGGTCGAAGGATCAGGTCCTGCTGCATGGTCTTTCCTCGATCGTTACCATGCGCACCACGCCGCAAGTCCCGTGCCGGGTCGGCCGAGTATCCGCAAGCGATTGATCGGAGGCCAGGAACGCCACGCCGGCGACCTGGCCGAACGATCGCAGTGATCAAGCGAGTGCAGAAAAGTTTTCTCGTCCGGTAAAAAGTGCATGGGATTCGGCCGCACCCGGCCGAATCCCATCGGGACGTAGCGCTACAGGCGCGTTTCCCAGTGGCGCACCTGGCGCTCCGCCACGTCACGCTCTATTCCGTACTGCTCCTGAATTCGCCCCACCAGTTGATCGCGCTTGCCGGCAATCTGATCGATCTGATCGTCGGTGAGCTTCCCCCACTGCTCCTTGATGGTCCCTTTGAATTGCTTCCAGTTTCCCTCGATTCGATTCCAGTTCACGAATGATCTCCTTTCGGTTTGCGCCGCGGGACATCCGGGCCGCACCACCCTGCGATATCGCAATCGCCGTGCCTGAGGCGGCAACGTGGTCTCGTGACGGCATCCTCGCGATCAGTCGCGCGGAGGGCGATCTTTCGCCTTCATGGACACGAAGAAGAGCACCAGACCGATCACGAATACGATCCATGTGATCTCCGTCGCCGCGCCGGGGACGCCCGTGAGGCCCAGGAGCCCCGCGACGAGCGTGACGATCAGATAGAGCATGGGCCAGTCGATCATTCTTGTCCCTTTCGCTCGATGGTCGTTGGCCCCGCGCAACGATCGTGCCCGGCCCGGGCACGATCGTTGCGAACGGTTGACGGGTATCTGGAACGCCGCGTGCGCGGCCTTCGCACGCGCCGCGTGGTTCCATCAACATAGGACACACAATCATGTATGCGACCGATCCCAATGCGATGAAGCGGCCGGTCTTCGAGCTGCCGACGCTCCCCTTCGACGAGGACGCGCTCGAGCCGGTCATTTCGGGCCGGACGATGGCGATCCACCACGGCGAGCACCACCGGGCGTACGTGGACAGGCTGAACGATCTCCTGCGCGACGACGAGCTTGCCTTCGTGCCGTTGGACGATCTGGTGCGAAAGACGGCGCACATGCCGTCCCGACGGGATGTCTTCAACTCCGCCTCCCAGGCCTGGAATCACCACTTCTACTGGTGCAGTCTCACGCCTCGAGGCGGCCGTCTGCCCAAAGCGCTGCTGGCGCGGGTGAATCGCGACTTCGGCGGATACGAGCAGTTCGTCGACGGATTCGTCGCGGCGTGCGTCAGGCAATTCGGAAGCGGATGGGCGTGGCTGGTTCTCGAGAGCGGCAAGCTCGAGATCTCCACGACATCGAACGCGGACTCCCCGATCGTGCACGGGATTCCTCCGCTGCTGACGGTCGACGTGTGGGAACACGCCTACTACCTCGACTATCAACATCAGCGCGAAACCTATGCGCGCAAGGTGATCGAGACCCGGCTCAACTGGGAGTTCGCCGCGCAGAATCTGCGCGACCAGTAGCCTGGCGGACCCGGGCCGCCATGAGCGACAACGACCGCGAGATCGAGATTGTCGAGAGCCGAATCGAGGCGGAGCGCGACTCGCTCGCCGAGGGCGTGCGACAGCTGGGTGCGACCGTGCGCGATGCGCTGGTGTCTCCGCAAGCGTTGCTCGCGACCGCGGCGACGGGATATCTGCTCGGCGAAGCGCTGCGACCCTTCCGACGCCCGACTTCGAACCGCAAGCAGGCGCCGTCCGGCATGCTCGCCGCCGCCGTCCTTTCGCTCGTGCGAGCCCACTATGGTTCGCTCGCGCAGCTTGCGCAGACGTGGGCCTGGCGCGAAGCAATGCGCGCCTGGCAAAAAAGCGGGGCCCGCCGGGCCGGTCATAGGCTGGCGGGCCGGGACAGGAAACCTACGTCTCGGTAGGGCGACGCGGGTCCAAGCGCCTTACGAGAATTCCCGCTTGGCCTTTTCGTAGGACTCCCGGAATTTCTCCATCGCTTCCTCGAAACCGGCTTTCGCGTCCTGCCACGCATCGCCAGTGGCCGATTTCAGCTCGGTCAACTTCTGCTGGACCTGAAGCTGGTCCTGCTCGCGCTCGAGATTACGTAGCGCATCCTGCATCTTGACCTTCGTGTCCGCGGTCGCGGTGCTCGCCCGCTTCTTGAGGTCGTCCAGCGAGGCGCGCAGCTCCTGCACGTCGCGCTCTGCCTTGGCGATGAACTCGCGCTTCTGCATCTGCGCATAGTCGAAGGCAGTATCGACTGCCTGCTTGGCGTCTTGCTTCACGTCGTCTGCGGAAACCGACTTCTGCGGCGTCGCCTGCGGAGCCGCGGCCGTGGGCTCGCGATCTCCGCATGCAGCGAGAACGAGCGGCAGGGAGAGGAGTGCGGCGGGAATGAGTCGATTCATCGTTCATGCTCCTTTCTTTCAGCTGGATCCATTGATTCGAAATCGTGAGCGCGAGGCGCAGCCACGCCAGTCAAAAAGGAGGCGCCCTGAGGCGCCTCGAATGCGGGGTTGCGGAGGAGAGGGTGGAGGGAACCCCGCGTTGCCGTAGCGCGC
>JBAVOG010000909.1:0-12762 GCA_049691875.1 Burkholderiales bacterium
ACCCCGCCCGGCCCGAAGCGGGGACGCTTCGGGCGTTCGCCGGCTCGAACGTGCGCAGGCACGTTCTCGAATTCCCGGCTCACCCTTGAGTAGGAGGGAAATAAGGGGAAGGTCGCCCCTATCGAAACGTGGGAAACGCGCTGGGCTTGTCGCGCAGTGCCCGAAACTGGGTGCGCGGCGCACCGCCGCGGGAGACCATTCCGACGATGCGATCCGGGTAGGCCTTACCGATCATCTGCAGTCGATTCGCGCCCTCGCACGCGCGTATCGCAATCCGATCGCCTGACAGTGTCGCTTCCGAGATCGGACATTCCACGTTCCGGTAGCGGACCGTTCCGCCGACGCGCTGAAACTCTTGCGTGAGCTCCAGCTCCAGCTCGCCGCCGGCGCCCAGGCGGGACTTCCACGGCCCGGCCACGTTCGCAGGAACGACCCACAGGTAGATCGTGCTTTTCGGGTGCGCGCCGACCTCCTTGCCGGGAGCATCGACCTCCATCTTCGCGTCCGGCTCCCAGTCGCCCATGTCCCAGTCGTGCGAGACGACCCGGGCCCCCGGGCGCAGCTGCTCGAAGATCCGCGGGCGCAGCGAGATGTTGACTTCCGGCAGAAGGTAGAGCGTCAGCACGGTCGCCTGCGAAAGGTCCGTGTCGAAGATGTCCTGCTTGATGAAACCCACGCGATCGGTGACACCGGCCTCGGCAGCCGCTTTGGTCGCCCGCTCGATCAGGGTCTGGTCGTACTCAATGCCGAGCCCTTCGGCGCCGTACTGACGCGCCGCCGTGATCACGATCCGGCCGTCGCCCGAGCCGAGGTCCATCACGAAATCGCCGGGGCGCACCTGCGCGAGCTTGAGCATCGCCTCGACCACTGTCTGCGGGGTCGGCACGAACGGTACCTCTTCGCTCGGGTTCTGAGCGACCACGCTCCCGACGAGAAGTACCAGGGCCAGCGGCCCCAACCATCGCCAGCGTCGTGTCACTTGCGCAAGAGCTCGTAGCCGGATGGCGTATCGATGCAGCTCTCGACTCCGCACTGGAGCAATGCGGACACGGTGTGCGCCAGGGTCACCAGGACGAAGAGCCAGCCGGCTGCCTGCGCGGCACTGCTCGGCCGGGTGTCGCGGACACCCTCGAAGAACTGCCCCTCCATGAAGAGCAGCGCAGACGCGAAGACCATCGCCACGCAGAACCCGGCGAAGGCCCAGGTATACAAGTGCCACCCGAAGATCGCCGAGCCCATGCCGCCTGCGGTAACTATGAAGCCGAGCATCTGACGTCCGGCGACCCACGCGCCGATCAGCGCGCTCGCAAGGATGATGCCGTAGTGCGATTCGGATGCCCCGAATCGCACGCTCAGGAGCATGCCCAGGCCCACGCCCATCAGCGCGGCGCGCTGCAACAGCCCGAGCGCGCCCGGGAACTCGCCGCGCATGAACTCCCAGTAGAGCACGAAGAGCAGCACTGCGCACACCACGAGGAGTGCCAGGGAATTGAGCGCGCGGGAGAGGCCGGCCACGGGCTGCTCTAGAGGGCGATGTTCAGCGTGTCGAACGGATACTGCCCGAACGCGAAGAGCATGGCCGCGAACGCGACGAACCAGACCCAGAGCGAGACTCTGCGCAATCCGATCGTCGCGACGAACGCCGCAATGACCAGCAATATGAACGGCACGATCATCATGGACTTTCTCCCCTGCACCGATCTCCGGCTGCGCCGTCAATCATATTTTCGGACGTCATCGATGACCTTGCCGTCGTTCGGGAGCTCGCCGGGCTTCATGATCGCAACCTCCCCGCGCAGCTTGGTCACGTCGCGGATGGTCTCGATCACGGCCTTCACCAGCGCCTCGCCTCCCTCGAGCACCTCGCAGCGTAACGTCATCCGGTCCTGGCCGCCAGCCTGATCGACGACCAGCCGCGCTTTCAAGATCTCTCGGTGCCGGCCCACCACCTCGGCCACCTGAGAAGGCGTCACGAACATCGCCTTCACCTTGGTGGTCTGGTCGGCGCGCCCCATCCAGCCCTTGATTCGCACGTTCGTGCGCCCGCACGGACTCGCATCCGGCAGCACCGCGGAAAGATCGCCGGTCCCGAATCGGATGAGCGGATAGTCAGGATTGAAGGTCGTCACGACGACCTCTCCGACATCGCCGGCGGGTACCGGATCGCCGGTTCCAGGGCGCACGATCTCGACGATGATTCCCTCGTCGACGATCATGCCGGGACCCACGGTACCGTCCGGTATGAGCGACTCGTACGCGACGAGTCCCAGATCCGCCGTCGCATAGCACTGGGCGACGATCATGCCGCGCGCACGCAAGGCTTCGCGCAGCGCGGGCGGCAGATACTCGGCACCGACCATCGCCTTTTTCAGGCAGGCGATGTCGACTTTCGATTCGTCCGCTTTTTCCATGATCAGCTTGAGGAACGACGGCGTGCCGATGTACGCGTTGGCGCCGAGGTCGGCAATGGTGGCAACCTGCATCTCGGTCTGCCCCACGCCCGTCGGCACCACCGTGCAGCCCAGCGCAAGTGCACCGCTCTCGAGCATCGACCCCGCCGGCGTGAAATGATAGGCAAAGGTGTTCACGACGATGTCACCGGCGCGAAACCCTGCTGCGTGCAGCGCGCGCGCGGTGCGCCACCAGTCCTTGCCGTGGCCTTCCGGGTCGTAGATCTGGCCAGGCGAGATGAAGATCTTTGCCAGCTTGCCGACCGGCGTGGCGTTCAAGCCCCCGAGCGGCCGGTCGCCGCGCTGCAGATCCTTCAGATCCGACTTGCGTGTCACGGGCAGGCTGGCGAGCGCCTCGCGCGATGTGACGGTGGCCGGATCGGTGCCTTTCAGGATCCGGGCGAACCCCGGAGCGTTCGCAATGGTATGGGCGATATGCTTCGGTAGCGCCGCGAGCATCGCGTGCTCACGTTCGCGCGGATCGCGCGCCTCTAGACTGTCGAAGTGGTCAGTCATTGCCGCTGGCCGCGGAAACTCGGACCCTGAGTACCACCTCTCACCATCAGAGCCAGCGCTTGCGCCGGCGGTAGAACTTCGTATCGCGGAAATTTTTGCGTCCCGCAGCGGAAAGGCCGAGGTAGAACTCCTTAACGTCCTCGTTTTCCGCCAGATCGCGTGCGACACCGTCCATCACCACGCGGCCATTCTCGAGGATGTACCCGTAGTTGGCGTACTTGAGCGCGATGTTCGTGTTCTGCTCGGCGAGCAGGATCGATACGCCCTCGTTCGCGTTGAGCGTTTGCACGATGCCGAATATCTCTTCCACGAGCTGGGGAGCGAGGCCCATCGACGGCTCGTCGAGCAGAATCATCTTCGGGCGCGCCATCAGCGCGCGACCGATCGCGGTCATTTGCTGTTCGCCTCCAGAGGTATAGCCGGCGAGCGAGCTGCGCCGCTCCTTGAGACGCGGAAAGTACTTGTAGACGAGCTCGAGGTCGTCGTGCAGCCGTGCGCGGCCGATCTTGCGCGTGAACGCGCCGGTGAGCAGATTCTCCTCGACGGTGAGGTGCTGGAAGCAGTGCCGTCCCTCCATCACCTGGCACACGCCGAGGCGCACCAAATCGTTCGGCGTGAGATGGTCGATGCGCCGTCCGTCGAATTCGATCGAACCCTTGGTGACGTCGCCGCGCTCGGCGCGCAGCAGATTGGAGATTGCCTTGAGGGTCGTGGTCTTACCGGCGCCGTTCGCGCCGAGCAACGCCACGATCTGGCCCTTGTCCACCTTGAGCGAAACGCCCTTGAGAACCAGGATCACGTGGTCGTAGATGACCTCGACGTTGCTGACCGACAGATAAGTCTGCGGGGTCTGCTGCGCAGCAGGGGACGGAGCGGCGGACATGGCGGTGTCTGGCATCGGGGACCCGGAGAGCCATCGTACAAGCCCCCTCGAAGGAGGGGGCTTGGGCAATGCTCTCGAACCGGCGCGGGGCGGTGCGCCCCGCGATCGGTCGGTCTAGTTCGCGTCCGTGCAGTTGGCCCGCGGAGTGATGCCCTTGTCCTTGGCATACTTGGCCGCGCCTTCCTCCATCTTCGCGCGCACCAGCTTCTGGTCCTCGGGGGTGGGAGCAACCCAGTTCGGGGTGATAATGTTCCACTTGCTGCCGTCCCACTCCTGGAACTTCACGAGCCCCGAACCCTCGTGGTTGTTGCAGCTGGTGGTGGTCGGCGGCATGAAGCCGGCCAGGCCGAGCTCCTTCAGACGCTTGTCGTCCAGGTTGAGGTGCTCGAGGCCCCACTGAACCTGTTCGCCGGTCACGGGCTTACCCTTCCCGAAATGCTCCTGGGCGATCTTGATCGCCTCGACACTGACTGCGGCAAGCACGACGCCGCGGTTGTAGTAGATGGAGCCGACGCGGGACTTGTCCTCCATTTCGCCATCGCCCTTGCCATAGACGTACTTGAGGATGTCCTGGATCGCGGGATAGTTGGTGCCCGGGACGTTGAAGCCGGCCGCGATGTAGCCCTTGGCCGCGCTACCCGCAGGGATCACGTCCTCTTCCGCGCCGGACCACCACACGCCAAGAATCTTGTTGGCCGGGAATCCGGTCTTCTGAGCGGCTTTCAAAGCGGTCGGATTCATCACCCCCCAGCCCCATAGAATCACCCAGTCGGGCCGGATCTGGCGGATCTGCAGCCACTGCGACTGCTGCTCGTTCCCCGGGTGCGGAACCGCGATCGTGGTGAGCTCGTAGCCATACTTCTTGGCGAGGTCGGTCAGAACCGGAATGGGCTCCTTGCCATAGGCCGACTCGTGGTAGACCAGCACGATCTTCTTGCCCTTCAGCTTGGCGAGCCCGCCTTCCTTCTGGCCGAGGAAGTTGATCATGGCGGCCGCCTGGCTCCAGTACGTCGTCATGAGCGGAAACACGTACGGAAAGACGCTGCCGACCGTCGCGTCCGCGCGGCCGTAGCCGAGCGACACGATCGGAATCTTGTCGGCGGTGCCCTTGTCGATCAGCGAATAGGTGATCCCGGTCGATAGCGGGTGGATCAGCGACGCGCCGGTCGGACCCTTGTTCTTGGAGCGCTCGTAGCACTCCACGCCGCGGGCATTGTTGTACTCGGTCTCACATTTCTCGAACGTGATCTTCACGCCGTTCACGCCGCCGTCGCGCGCGTTGATGAGCTTGAAGTAGTCGAGGAAGCCTCCGGCCACGCCGGATCCGCCTGCGGCGTACGGACCGACCCAGTAGAAGTTCGCCGGAATGAACTGCTCTTTCGCCTGGCCGTGCGCCAGGCCCGAGCCGAGCGCGATGGCGGCTGCGCCGAGTAGCGCCGCTGCTGGCCGGCCGAAGCTGCGTGCAGTGCTGAATAGCATTATCTCTCTCCTCAGTTATGCGGTGGGAAAACCCCCTCTTTTCACTGCTTGTTCTGACTTATCCGGGGGTTAGTGCAGCCAGTCTACCCCATTCGTGGAACGAACTCAAAGCACCCCCGGATCAGTGCGGGAACGGCCACAGCCGTAGTTTTTCCTTGGCGATCTGCCACAGCCGCGCGAGCCCGAGCGGCTCCACGGCCAGGAAAAAGATGATCAGGCCGCCAAAGATGATGAGTTCCAGGTTCGAGGACATTCCCGACGGGAGGTCGATGCCGATCGCGTTGGCGAACGGCTCCGCGAAGCGGTTCAGGAGAATGGGAAACAGCACGATGAAGGCGGCGCCCAGGAAGGATCCGAGGACGGACCCGACCCCACCGATGATGATCATGAAGAGGATCCGGAACGAGAGATCCAGGTTGAACCCGTCCGGCTCGACGGTGCCGAGGTAGGCGAACGCGTAGAGTGCCCCCGCCACGCCGCAGTAGAACGAGCTCACGGCAAAAGCCAGCAGTTTCGTCCGCATGACCGGAATGCCGATCACCGCGGCGGCCACATCGAAATCGCGCACCGCCATCCAGGCGCGGCCGGTCTCGCTGCGAACCATGTTCTTCGCGGCAAGCGCGAGGAGACACACGATCGCCAGTACGATCAGGTACTTCTCCTGGCCCGTCACGAAATAGACGCCGAGGATCTCGATGCGTTGCGCGGTGATCACCCCCGAAGCGCTGTAATTCGAGAACCAGTTGAAATGCGTGAGCGCCCAGACCACGAAGAACTGCGCGGCGAGCGTCGCGACCGCGAGGTAAAAGCCCTTGATCCGTAAGCTCGGCAGCCCGAAGATGATGCCCACCAGCGCCGCACAGATCCCTCCCAGTGCGAAGCTCCCCAGGATGGGCATCCATTCGACGCGCAGCTCGAAGTTGTAGGCGGCGAATGCGCCGACCGCCATGAAGGCCGCAGTGCCGAGCGAGAGCTGTCCCGCATAGCCGGTCAGGATGTTGAGTCCGAGCGCAGCGAGCGAGAAGATCAGAAACGGGGTCAGGATCGCCTCGAGCCAGTACTCGTTGGCGATAGCGGGCACCACGATGAACGCCACGAGAAGCGTTGCGATCAGGGCGATCCGGTCCTGCAGCAGCGGAAAGATCTGCTGATCGGCCGCATAGGTGGTCTTGTACTGTCCGGTTTCGCGATACAACATGGTTGGTGTCTAGACCCGTTCGATGATCTTCTCGCCGAACAATCCCTGCGGCCGCACGAGCAGGAAGAGCAGCGCGATGACGTAGGCGAACCAGCCCTCGATGCCGCCGCCGACATAGGGTCCCAGGAACACTTCGGCGAGCTTCTCGGAGGCGCCGATGATGAGGCCTCCCACGATCGCTCCGGCGATCGATTCGAATCCGCCGAGAATCAGCACGGGCAACGCCTTGAGCGCCACGAACGTGAGCGCGAATTGCACGCCGTTGCGCGCTCCCCAGAGCAGGCCCGCGACCAGCGCGACGAATCCCGCGACGGCCCAGACGATCGCCCAGATCTGCTTGAGCGGGATGCCGACGGCGAGCGCCGCTTGATGATCGTCCGCCACCGCGCGCAGCGCACGTCCGATACGCGTCTTGTTGAAGAACACCGCCAGCGCCGTGACGAGCACGGCGCAGATCAGTGCGGCGATGAGGTCGAACTGGCTGATGAGCATCCCGGTCTTGTCCATGAGCGCCTCGATGGGCGTGTCCGGAATGCCGATATTGAGCGCGTGCACCTGGGCGCCCCACATGCCCTGGGCGAGACCCTCGATGAAGAAGCTGAGACCGATCGTCGCCATGAAAAGCGTGATCTGCGGCTGGTTGACCAGCGGGCGCAGCACGATTCGCTCGGTGGCGATGCCGATGAGGATCATCACCATCAGGCATAGACCGATGGCAAGCCACAACGGCGCGCCCTTCTCGATGAAGCCCACCACCGTCAGCGCGGCGAAGAACACCATCGATCCCTGGGCGAAGTTGAAGACCCCGGACGCTTTGTAGATCAGCACGAAGCCGAGCGCGACGAGCGAGTACATGACGCCCGCCAACAATCCGCCGATCAGCACTTCGAAGAAGAATTGCATGATGGTTCCGTTCGGGACGTCTCCGATTGGGATTTCAGTGCGCGACGCCGAGATATGCGTCGATGACCTTCTTGTCGGCGCGCACCACGTCGGGCGTGCCGTCTGCGATCTTCTGGCCGTAGTCGAGCACCACCACCCGGTCGGAGATGTCCATGACGACCCCCATGTCGTGCTCGATGAGCACGATCGTCGTGCCGAACTGGTCGTTCACGTCGAGGACGTAGCGGCACATGTCCTGCTTCTCCTCGAGATTCATCCCCGCCATCGGCTCGTCGAGCAGCAGCACTTCGGGCTCGGCCGCGAGCGCCCGCGCAAGCTCGACGCGCTTCTGGAGCCCGTAGGGCAGCCGTCCGACCGGCGTCTTGCGGATGTGCTGGATCTCGAGGAAGTCGATCACCTCCTCCACCTTGCGCCGGTTCTCGATCTCGTCGCGGCGCGCCGGGCCCCACCAGATCGCCTGCTGCAGGAAGTTGGTCTTCATCTTCTGGTTGCGGCCGGTCATGATGTTGTCGAGGACCGTCATGCCGCGAAAGAGCGCAATATTCTGGAACGTGCGCGCGATGCCCTGCGCGGCAGCCGCATGGCTGTTCATGTCGTGCCGACGAACGCCCTTGAAGGTGACGGAGCCCTCTTGCGGGTGATACACGCCATTGATGACGTTCAGCATCGAGCTCTTGCCCGCCCCGTTCGGACCGATGATCGCCCGGACCTCGTGCTGGCGGACGTCGAACGAAACGTCCTGCAATGCCTTCACGCCGCCGAACGAGAGTGAGACATTCTCGACGACCAGCACGGGCTGGCCGATTTCGCGTACGCTTTCCATCGAGTCAGGCGCTAGGCGGCTTGCTTGGCAGCGTCGGGGGACGCGGTCTTCGCGTCGACGATTCGCAGGTTGGCCGAGATCGTGCCGGTCCGCCCGTCCTCGAATCGCACCTGTGTCTCGATGAAGCACTCCGGCTTTCCAGAGTAGATCGCATCGACCAGCGTGGCGTATTTCTCGCCGATATGGCCGCGACGCACCTTGCGTGTGCGGGTGATCTCGCCGTCGTCCGGGTCGAGCTCCTTGTGCAGGATGAGGAAGCGATGGATCTGGCTGCCCGCGAGCTTCGCGTCGGTAGCCAGATCGCGGTTCACTTGCTCCACGCAATCCCGGACGAGATCGTAGACCTCCGAGCGCGCCGCGAGGTCGGTGTAGCCCGAGAAGGCGATGTTGCGCCGCTCGGCCCAGTTCGCTACCGCGTCGAAATCGATGTTCACGAATGCGCCGCAGATGTCCCGCCCCTGGCCGAACGCGACGGCCTCCTTGATGTAGGGGAAGAACTTCAGCTTGTTCTCGATGTACTTCGGCGCGAACAGCGTGCCGTCGTTAAGCTTGCCGACGTCCTTCGCCCGGTCCAAGATCTTGAGATGGTCGTCGGCGTCGAGCAAGCCGGCGTCCCCGGTGTGGAACCAGCCGTCGGCGTCCTTCGTCTCGGCGGTGGCCTGGGGATTCTTGTAGTACTCGTCGAACAGGCCGGGGGACTTGATGAGGACCTCGCCCGAGTCGGCGATCCTGATTTGCACGCTGCCCACCGCCTTGCCCACCGTATCGGGCTTTACCTCGCCGTCGGGTTGCACGCACACGAAGACGCTCGTCTCTGTCGAGCCGTAGAGCTGCTTCAGGTTGACGCCGATCGAGCGATAGAACTTGAAGAGATCGGGGCCGATCGCCTCGCCGCCGGTGTAGGTGATGCGGATGCGGCTCATCCCGAGGACGTTGCGCAGCGGCGCATACACGCAGACGTCGCCGATCTTGTAGAGGACACGCTCCCAGAGGCTGACCGGCTCCCGGCCGTCGAGGAGCTTGCCGCCGACGCGGTTGGCGACGCCCATGAAGTACTCGTACATCTTGCGCTTCAACCAGCTGGCGTCCTCCATCCGGATGGTCACCTGGGTGAGCAGCCCTTCGAAGACGCTCGGCGGGGCGAGAAAGTAGCTCGGGCCGATCTCGCGCAGATCGGTCATGACCGTGTCCGACGACTCCGGACAGTTGACGCAGAATCCGCAGACCAGCGCCTGGGTGTAGGAAAACATGTTCTGACCGATCCACGCCATCGGCAGGAACGCGAGCACGTTCTCGTTCTCGGTGATGCCTTCGATCTCGGCCGCCATGCGCCCGGTCGTGATGAGGTTCCGGTGCGAATGCACGACCCCTTTCGGATTGCCGGTGGTGCCCGAGGTGTAGAAAAGCGCCGCCATGTCCTCGGGGCGCCCCTTCTCGACCTCGGCAAGGAAGTAGTCCGGATGAGCGCGGTCGAATTCGCGTCCGAGCTCGAGGAGCTTTTCGTAATCCATGACCTCGGGCTGGTCGTAGCGGCGCAGGCCGCGCGGATCGTCGAAGTAGATGTGCTTGAGCTGCGGGCACTTCGGCATGATCTCGAGCAGCTTGTCCACCTGCTCCTGATCCTCAGCGATCGCGTAGGCGATTTCGGCATTCTGGAAGACGAACACCCACTCCTCCGCAACCGCGTCCTGATAGAGCGGGACGGGAACGCCGCCGAGGCATTGCGCCGCGGAAACGCCCCAGTAGAGTCGCGGGCGGTTGGCACCGATGAGCGCGATCGTCATGCCGCGCTTGAACCCCTGCGCGGCGAGACCACAGCTCAGCGTGCGAACTTCAGTGGCGACCTGGGACCAGGTCCAGCTCTGCCAGATGCCCAGGTCTTTCTCGCGAATCGCCGGCCGATCGCCCCTCACCTTGGCGTTGTGCAGCAGCAGGCGCGGAAACGTGTCGAGACCTTCCGGCATACGCCCTCCTCAACTCGACTGCGGAACCGACTACTTGCAGGGCCGTCCTGTGGACCCCCATACCCGCCGCATTATGGGGAGCGGCTGGGACCGGGGATTGTGCCCCAACGCGGGCGGCTTTGCCTAGAACCCGTCTCGCTTCCCTGCGTGGCCACTCGCGCGGCGCTACGCGTAGGTGTAGAACCCCCGCCCGCCCTTGCGCCCGAGGTAGCCGGCCTCGACCATCTCGACCAGCAGGGGCGCCGGCCGGTACTTCGGGTCCTTGAAGCCCTCGAAGAGGACGTTCATCACTGCGAGCTCGACGTCGAGCCCGATCAGGTCGCAAAGCGCGAGCGGCCCGATCGGGTGATTGGCCCCGAGCTTCATTGCGTCGTCGATCTCCGCCGCGGTGGCGAGCCCCTCGGCAAGCGCGAAGATTGCCTCGTTGATCATCGGGCAGAGCATCCGGTTCACGACGAACCCCGGGCTGTTGCGGACCCGGACCGGTGCCTTGCCGATGGCACGGGCCGCCGTCTCCGCGACGGCGTAAGTCGCATCCGAAGTCTGCAATCCGCGAATCAGCTCGACGAGCTGCATCACCGGAACCGGGTTGAAGAAGTGCATGCCGATCACGCGCTCGGGCCGCTTGGTCGCAGCGGCGAGCCGGGTGATGGAAATCGAGGACGTGTTGCTCGCGATGACGGCATGCGCGGTGGCAATCCGGTCCAGCTCGCCGAAGATGCCGAGCTTGAGCGGAAGTTGCTCGGTCGCCGCCTCGATCACCAGACCGGCTTTCCCGAGCATCCCCATGTCGGTGGACGTCCTGATCCGCGCCAGCGCGGCGGACTTGTCGGCAGCGGAAAGCCGGTCTTTCTTGACCAAGCGCTCGAGGCTGCCTTCGATCGTGGCCACGCCGCGCTCGAGGGCGGCGGCGGCAACGTCGGTCATCGTGACAGCATGGCCCTTGACGGCGAACGCCTGCGCGATGCCGTTGCCCATGGTGCCGGCACCGACGATGCCGATCTCTTTAATGGTCATGCGATTGCTCCTGTTCGCGATGAAATTCCGTCGCTTGCGCCTCGTCGGGCACGCTGCAAGAATACATGATCGATCCGGCGAGCCAACGCCATTCCACGCCGACGCACTACTTATCTTTGATCTCGACTTCCCAATTTATGTCTCATCCGCAGCGTCTCGGCAAGTATCTGGTGACCGACGTGCTCGGAAAGGGCGCGATGGGGGTCGTGTACAAGGCGTACGACCCCGACATCCAGCGGACCGTCGCCATCAAGACGATTCGCCGCGAGCTCGTCGAGGACGACGACCGCGCCGGCATGTTGATGGCGCGGTTCAAGAACGAGGCGCGCGCCGCCGGCCGCCTCTCGCATCCCGGCATCGTCGCGGTGTACGACTACGGCGAAGAGGCGGACGTGGCCTTCATCGCGATGGAGTTCGTAGAGGGCAACAGCCTGCGCGCACACTTCAGTCGCAACACGCAATTCGAGGAGCGCGACGTCGTCAGCCTCATGGCACAGCTGCTCGACGCGCTCCAGCACGCCCACGAGCAGGGGGTGTGGCATCGCGACGTCAAGCCCGCAAACGTCATCATCATGAACAGCGGCAAGCTAAAGGTCGCCGATTTCGGCATCGCGCGCATCGACTCGTCGTCGCTCACGCAGGTCGGCGCAGTGATGGGTTCGCCGGGCTATATAGCTCCCGAGCAGGACAAGGGCGATGCCGTGGACTGGCACGCGGACATCTTCGCGGCGGGCGTCATGCTCTATCAGCTGGTGACCGGCACGCGACCATGTTCAGGAAGCGCGGAGCAGCTCGCCGACAAAGTCTGCTACGAGTGGCCACCGGCGCCCTCTGTAGCGGCGCCGGGGCGCGACCTCGAGCGCTACGACGCGGTCGTGGCGAAAGCGCTCAGCAAGTCGCCGCAGGACTGTTACGCGAGCGCCAGCGAGTTCAAGGCCGCCATCCTCGAGGCCTACGCCGAGCCCGTGAGCCCCACCATCTCGGAAGAGACGATCCTCAACGAGCCGGCCCGCGTGGCCGGAATCCTCGATCCGAGCCATCCCTCCTGGCAGACGAATCAGAGTAGCGGATGGGGCCGAACGCGAGTGCCGACGTCCACGGGCGGCGACTCCGTTCCATCTTCCAGAACCATTCCCCCGCGCACCATCCCCCCAAGGAGCAGCCCGCCGAGTACGCCCCAGGTCTCGCGCAGCCTGCCGCCGGAGTCGAATGGAACAGTGGCGCCGCCTGTTTCCACCACTCAAGAGCCGCGGACCGGAACGCTCGCCCCTGCACAAACTTCCCGGGCAGGCATGCTGGCGTGGGCAATAGCGGGTATCGCCATCGCCATCGCCATCGCCGTCGCGGTCGGAGTTGTCGCCTGGCACGCCGGGCGGGAGTCGCGGGTGCCCGTCGCGCCAGCGCCTTCCACCGAACCCATCGTAACCCGGATGACGGAGTTGCCGGCGCCGCCTGTTCCGACGCCGTCGAACGCTGCACGCGCCGAGCGCGAGGCCGACGCAGCTAAGCGCGTGGCGGAGGCGCAGGCC
>JBAVOG010000910.1:0-4442 GCA_049691875.1 Burkholderiales bacterium
TTCCTGCTGCGCGCCTCGCTGATCGACAGTGCGCGCCGGGCCGAGACGCTTGCCTGATCCCGTATTTGGCTCCATGTAAACTCGGGCCGACGCGAAGAACGCATTCTAGTGAGCGCGGCAAGGGGTCGAACGATTCGAACTGGATTGCGGGAGGCGACCGACATGGGATTCGAAAGCGCAGGCATCGATCTTTCGCGCACCCGCGATCGGCCGCAGCGGGAGAACGGGCGGCAGGTCAACTACGTCGGCCACCGCGCGCGGATAGGAGTCGTCGTGCCGTCCACGAACACTTCGGTCGAGTACGACTGCCAGCGCATCGTCCCGCGCGGCGTCTCGTGGCACACGACCCGCTTTCTGATCACCCATACGGACCTCTCGGACGATGAGAACTTCGTCCAGTTCCTGCTCGAGCTGCGCGAGACCATCGGTGTCTCGATCACAGCGCTCATGACATGCAAGCCCGACCACGTGATGATGGGCATGTCGGCCGAGACCTTCTGGGGCGGCATCAAGGGGAACGACGGCTTCGTCGACCGCATCCAGGAGATGGTGGGCGGTTTCGGTCTCACGACCGGCGCAAACGCGGTCATCGCTGCGCTCGAGGCGCTGGCCATCGAGGGCAACACCGGCAAGAACCTCGCGATACTCACGCCCTATCAGCCGATCGTCGACCGGAACGTGCGGCTCTTCTTCGAGGACGCGGGCTATAACGTGAAGCAGCTCGTCGGCCTGCGCTGCCCCAATGCCAACGACTCCATTGCACTGGTGTCCGAGCCGGAGGTGATCGACGTCGTCCGGAAGATGGACGGCGACGAAATCGACGCGATCGTTCAGGTCGGGACCAATCTCTCCACGCTGGGCATCTTTCCGACGATCGAGAAGTGGCTCGCGAAGCCCGTGTTGCCGATCAACGTGGCGACGATCTGGCACGCGCTGCGCTCCTGCGGCATTCGCGACCGGTACGACAACATGGGGCGCCTCTTCGAGGAACATTGATGCGCGCGAGCACCCTGAAGCAATCGTTGCACCGGACTCACGATGCAAGGTGAAGAGTCTTGCCGACCGCCCGGCAATGAAGGCAATTCGACGCCCGGAAGCGGCGCATCGGACTGCGCGTCGGAACGAGTCATACGTTGACCTGGTCGGTTCCTGCGCGCGCCGTCGTTCTCGCGCTCGTCATTCACACGCTATGGGGCGGGAACCCGGTCGCCGTGAAGATCGGACTCGAGGCTTTCCCGCCGCTCTGGAGCGGATTTCTGCGCTTCGCGCTGGGCAGCGCGTGCGTGATCGCGTGGGCGAGCTACATGCGCGTTCCGCTCATGCCCACGCGTGCGGAGTGGCCCGTGCACCTGGGCCTCACGCTCATCTTCACCGCTCAGATTGCGCTCATGAACATCGGATTCGGCGCGACCACCGCCGCGAACAGCGCGGTGCTCATCGCCACCAATCCGCTGTTCGGCGTGTTCTTCGCGCACTGGTGGGTGCCGGGCGACCGGCTGACCCCGGGGCGGCTGCTCGGCGTGCTCGTCGCCTTCGCGGGCGCCGGGCTCGTGCTCACGCGTGGCGCGACGGACTCCCTGAGCCTCGGCGCGTCCAATGTGGGCGACTGGATAGTGGTCGCCAGTGCGTGTGCGCTCGGCATGCGCCTGGCGCTGTGCGCCCGGCTGCTCCGGACTGTCAACGAAGTGCGCCTCACGCTGTGGCAGATGCTCCTGTCGCTGCCACTCTTTCTCGCCGGCGGACTGACGTTCGAAACCGTGCGGCTCGAGCAGATCGGCTGGGCGCCGGTCGCGGGCGTCCTCTATCAGGGCATCGTCGTCGCCGGCCTCGGCTTCTCCGTCAACTACTACCTGCTGCGTCGCTACAAGCCGAGCGTGATGATCAGCTTCAACTTCGTTGCCCCGGTTGCCGGCGTGCTGCTCGGCGTGTGGCTTCTGGACGAGCATCTCACGGCGGCGCTCCTTGGCGGCATGGCGCTCGTCGCGCTCGGAATCACGCTCCTTGTGCGAAAGTGATCGTGCGGCCCGGAACGTTGGGGATCAGTCTCCGACGTCGGACTCGGCACGCAGCGCATCGGTGCTGAGGCGCAACCGGTTCGAGAGGTGGCGGGCGATGTTGACGAGCAGACGGTTGCCGAGTTCGGAGTCGGCCGCGCGCAGTTGCGCGAGCGAAGCGGACGCGAGACTGTACACGACGGCTGGTCGGTCGGCGACCGACGTGGCCGAGCGTGTCGCCCCGTCCAGCATCGCCATCTCGCCAAAGATGACGCCCGGCTCGAAGGTTCCGATCCGCTGGACTTTGCGGTCCACGCCCGTCGTGATGGTCACGCTGCCGCGGGTGAGCACGTAGAGCCGGTCGCCGGGCTCGCCCTCACGAAAAAGAATCTCGCCGGCGTCCAGCTCCTGGCGATCCAGGCATGCGCAGACGCGGGCGCAGTCGTCCGGACCGAGCCCGGCCAGCAGGGATGAGGTTTGCAGCGGCAGCTCGTCTCCGGAGCCGGTCTCAGTGTGGTCGGCGAGCAGACCCAGCTCGGCCGCCTCGAGTGCGCGGTCGATGTCCTCGAACCAATCCGTGCGCGGACGCCCGACGAACGTCCCGAACTGCGCGAGCATTCGACCGTGTCGCCCTTCCGGCATCACGTGCGCGAGGAAAAGCCTCACCCCGTCCACGGTCAGCCGCCTGGACAGCTGCTCGAGTATCACGGCGCCGGTCGCATCGATCGTCGCCGCACGCCGAAAGTCGAGGATGATGAAGCGCGCCGAGCGCGCGAGCGCTTTGACTTCCTTGTCGAGCCGATACGCCGTGCCGAAGAATAAGGGACCTTCGAGCTCGAGAATCCTGATCTCTCCGGCCTTCTCGCGCAGCCGATGTGCCTGGTGTGCCGGGTAGACGCGCCGCGAGGCGCGCTGTAGACCGGTCCAGGATGCACGCACGAGCGAGCGGTTCATCGAGGCGATGAAGAGCGCCATCGACGCAATCAGTCCAAAGGTCACCGCCACTACGAAATGGAAGACGACGGTGACGACGCAGACCGCTGCCACGACAACGAGACTCCACCACGTGTCACGCCCGAGGCCTCCGCGGCCGAGCTGGCCGACGAGCTGTCGCGTCCAACGGTCGACCAGATTGACGCCGGCCGTCACCATGACACCGGCGAGGACGACGATCGGGATGTACGCGAGTGCCCGGGCGCCTAGCAGGCACACCGCTGCGATCACCGCCACCGCCACCAGCCCCGCAGCGCGCGTCCGGGCGCCGGCCTGGAAGGCCGCAAGCGCGAGATTCGGCGAAAACGAAACCGGTATGCCTCCGAAAGCGCCGGACACGAGGTTGCCGAATCCCAGCCCAACGAGCTCGCGGTTGGGATGATGAGTGGTGTTGTGCGCGACGTCCACGGCCGCGGCGGCAAGCAGCGAATCGAGCGATCCGATCATGGCGATCGCTGCTGCGGTTCCGACCACGGCAGTCCAGTGAGAGGCGAGCAGGTTAATGCCCGAATGCGTACCGAGCGGCTCGAGTGCGACCGGCAACGAGAGCGCTCCGCTGATCTCGCCGAGACGGGGACCGAGCTCGGTCGCCGGCAGTATTGCGGCGATGCCGTAGTAAAGCGCAGTGCCGCCGAGCAGCGCCAACAGGGCAGCCGGTGCCGCTTTCCATCGCATCGCAATCGCCCAGACCAACGCGGCAGTGGCTACTCCGACGACGAGTGTCCAGGGCTGCGTGCCGGGAAGCGCGTCGAGCAGCGCTTGGCCCCTGACTGGCGCCGGCAGGCCGATGAGGTACGGGATCTGCCACAGAACGATCAGGATCGCCACGCCGTTCATGAATCCCGCGACGACGGGATACGGAACGAATCTTGCGAGAGTTCCGAGCCGCGCAAGACCGAAGCCGATCTGGATGATTCCCGCCAGCGCGAGGCTCGTCGCGGCAAGGAACACCACCGCGTCGACCCGTGGCATGCCCGATGCGGCGAGCGATGGGTCGGCGGCGGACGAAGCAATCAGTGCGGCGAGGATCAGGGTGGAGGAGACGCGCGGGCCCGCTCCGGGAATGGGCGTTCCGCCGAGCAGCAAGGCTACCGGAGCGGCGAAAACGATCGTGCTGAACGCCGCGCGCACGCCGAGATCGACGTGCTCCGCCCCCAGTGCGCCGAACGCAAGCAGGCCGAGTGTGAGCGCAATCGCGAGACCCACGAGGGCGCTTGCGATTCCCCCCTTGATCTCGCCGACGAGCCGCAACCCACCCCCGGCGCCGGGGGTCGCGATGGCGTGGGTTGACATGCGTCGACGCGAGCAGCACCGTGCGACGGGCTACGCTCACGCTACTTCTGAGTGGCCTGCTGCTTCCCTTGCTGCACGCCCTGATCGAAGGCGCGCTGTTCCTTCTGCTTCTGCTGATCGTAGATGAAGCCGCCGGCGGCACCGATCGCGGCACCGCCAGCC
>JBAVOG010000911.1:0-2170 GCA_049691875.1 Burkholderiales bacterium
CGCATGGGCGGCGGGTTCGGCGGGAAGGAGACCCAGGGTGGGCTGCCGGCCTGCGCCGCGGCGATTGCCGCCCGGCATCTCGGACGTCCGGTAAAGATCCGCTACGACCGCGACGACGACATCACGATCACCGGCAAGCGCCACGACTACCTGTTCGATTACGAAGCCGGATTCGACGCGACGGGCCGGATCGTCGGCCTCCAGCTCACGTTCGCATCGCGCTGCGGCTTCTCCGCCGACCTGTCCGGGCCGGTGAACGACCGCACCGTGATGCATGCGGACAACTGCTATTTCCTGCCGCACGTCCGCATCGTGTCGCACCGGTGCAAGACGAACACGCAGTCGAACACCGCGTTCCGCGGATTCGGCGGGCCGCAGGGCATGCTGGCGATCGAGCACGTGATCGACGAGATCGCGCGCCACCTCGGGCACGACCCGGTCGCGGTCCGGCGCGTCAACTTCTACGGTCCTGGCCGGGACGTCACCCCCTATGAGATGACGGTGGAGGACTTCGTCGCCGACCGGCTGTTCGACGAGCTCGAGCGCTCGTCGGACTACGCCGCGCGTCGCACCGCCATCCGTGCCTGGAACGCCGCGAGCCCGGTCATCAAGCGTGGCATTGCGATGACGCCGGTGAAGTTCGGGATTTCCTTTACCGCGACGTTCTACAACCAGGCGGCCGCCCTCGTGCATGTCTACTACACCGACGGAACCGTGCTTCTGAACCATGGCGGCACCGAGATGGGGCAGGGGCTGTTCACGAAGGTGGCGCAGGTTGTCGCGCACGAGCTCGGCATCGATCTCGATCGGGTGCGGGTGTCGGCTTCCGATACGAGCAAGGTGGCGAATGCGTCGGCCACTGCCGCGTCGAGCGGCAGCGATCTCAACGGCAAGGCGGCCCAGGCCGCGGCGCGTGAGATCAAGGCGCGGCTCACCGCGTTCGCGGCGGAGCGCTACGGCGTCGCGCCTGAGTCAATCGGCTTCGGCGACAATCACGTCACGGTTGGGGATGTCGCGCGCGTCACGTTCGCCGAGCTGGCGCGGCTGGCGTACTACGCGCGCGTCCAGCTCTGGGCGGACGGCTTCTACACGACGCCGAAGATCCACTACGACCCCAAGACGCTGAAGGGCCGTCCCTTTTTCTACTTCGCGTACGGAGCCGCGGTCTCGGAGGTCGCGATCGATACCCTGACGGGAGAGACGCGCCTGTTGCGTGCAGACATCCTGCACGACGTCGGCCGATCGCTGAACCCGGCAATAGACCTCGGGCAGGTCGAGGGAGGATTCGTGCAGGGCATGGGCTGGCTTACCGCCGAAGAGCTGTGGTGGGACGGCAAGGGGCGGCTGATGACGCATGCCCCCTCGACCTACAAGATTCCGGTCGCGTCCGACCTGCCTTCAGATTTCCGGGTGCGGCTCTGGGAGCGGGGCGAGAACATGGAAGACAGCATCCACCGGTCGAAGGCGGTCGGCGAGCCGCCCCTGATGCTGGCCATCTCGGTGTTCCAGGCGATCAAGGATGCGGTCGCAGCCGTCGGGGACGGCCACGCAAGTCCCTTCCTCAACGCGCCTGCGACGCCCGAGGAAGTGCTGCGCGCGATCGATGAGCTGCGCGGGCGCGCCGGGTCCGCCACCCGGGATCCAAGTGCGCGGGGGCGCGCATGAACGACTGGATCGCACAGATTGCCGCGCTGCTCCCGGGTGAAAACGGCAGCGGGGAAGGCTGCGTGCTCGTCACCGTGGCCGATGTCCGTGGGTCGGCGCCGCGTGAGCCCGGCGCGCGGATGATCGTGACACGTACCGTGGCGCAAGACACCATCGGCGGTGGGAATCTCGAGGTGGCCTGCATCGCGCGGGCGCGCGAACTGCTTGCGACCGACGAATCCGCGCGCGCACATCTCGTGCGGTATCCGCTCGGGCCCGGCTTCGGCCAGTGCTGCGGGGGAGTCGCGACCATCCTGTTCGAGCGCGTCACGCCGCGCAATGCGGCATGGCTGCCGGCGCTCGAAGCGCACGTGCACCTGGCCGAGCCTTGCGTCGTGATCACCGTTGCCGAGGGTCAACGCGCTGGGGCGAAGCTCGTTGCCGGGCGCCGGAGCCATTCCGGGACGCTGGGTGATGCGTGCCTCGACGCGAACGCGCTTGCTGCGGCGCGGGCGCTGTTGATGGA
>JBAVOG010000912.1:0-12830 GCA_049691875.1 Burkholderiales bacterium
CCTCCCTGCCTTCGCCGTCGCGGATCGGCAGCCGGGACGTGAATTCGCGCATGCGAGCCACGATCTCGCCACCCCCGTGCAGCAGATCGCGCAGCGCCTCGATCACCGCTGTGCGGCCCATCTCGGCGATGACCGGATGGAGCTTGCGTCGGGCGGTGAAGACAGCGTCGAGGAGCGCTTCGATCCCCGCGTCATCCAGCTCCCCGATCGAATCCTCGCTCAGCAGCGCGGCGAATTGCCGCTGCTTGACGCCCAGGCTGTCGACATAGACTTCGATGCCGCCGTCGACACGCGCCGCCTCGAGCAAGGCCGTCATGTGGCCCCGGAAGCGCGCCTCGTCGAATTGCACCGGTAATTCCACCGGCACGATCGCGTCGGGCAATGTCTCCGGCACGGCGGCCGGCTGTTTTCTGAGCCAGAGCATCGAATTGATCGTGCCGCCCCTCAGGCGGAACGCTGCTCGCCGCTGCCGGTCGAGTGCCCGACTGCCCGCATTAGCATTGCCAGCCCATGCAGGTTCAACGCCTCGCACGGCACCTTCATGCGGCCACCTTTGCACTCACGTTGAGGTCTCCGACCACCCGCATCGCCATCGCCAGCCCGTGCGAGATCGACGTGTCGATGTCTTCGGGCGCGAGCGCGGCACCGCCGACGTAGATTCCACGGCGTGTGCTCGAGAACGTGCTGGTGTACTGCTCGCCGCGGTCAATGAAGCCGTGCTTCTCCAGGCCGACGCCGAACACCTTGGCGATCTGGGGATTGTCCTCGTTCGGATCCATGCCGATCGCGTGCACCACGAGATCGAACGGAATCACGATCGGGCGCTTCACCAGCGTGTCCTCGCCCTTGACGAGCAGGCGCTTGCCGTCCGGCGCCATCGTCACTTCGGCGATCCGCGCCTTCACGTATTTGGTCTTGAACTCTTCCTGCGATTTCCAGTAGAACTTGTCCTCGTACAGGCCGAACGTCCGGATGTCCATGTAGTAGATGTAGACGTCGGTCTCGGGCGAGAGCTCCCTGATCTCCATCGCGAGATTGATGGAGACGGTGCAGCAGATCTTGGAGCACCATTCGCGCCCGATCTGGCGGTCGCGCGAGCCCACGCACAGCAGGATGCACACGCGCTCGGGGGTGCGCCCGTCGGACGGGCAGGCGATCTTGCCGGCGCCGACCATCTGCTCGACCTGCGTTGTCGTGACGACGTCGGGGTAGGTGCCGAAGCCCCATTCGGGCTTGTTGATCGAGTCGAAGTGCGTGAAGCCGGTGCCGAGAATGACGGCGCCCGCCTGGACCGTCTTGCCGTTCGCGAGCGTGGCGGTGAAATTTCCCGCGTCACCGGCGAGCGACGTCACCCGGGTTCCCTTGTGGATCTCGATCAGCGACGAGTCCTCGACCCGCTTGACCATGCGCCCGATCGCGTCCTTCGCCCACTCTCCCGACGGAACGAGCTTCGCATACCCGGACAGGATGGGCGCGCCGCCCAGCGTGTCCTGCTTTTCCACCAGCACCACGCGCCGGCCGATCGAAGCCACACCGTGTGCAGCGGCGAGACCGGTAGGCCCGCCGCCGACGACTAGCACCGCATCACTCATGCACGCTCCGCTCCTCGCGATTCATTCGATTCCGCGCTACGCGGCCGCGCTGGCCGCAAGCTTCGGGTCGTACAGATACTCGATCCTGCCCGCCTTGACCTCTTCCAGGTACGCCTCGAAGCGCCGCTTCGCGTCGCTCCAGGAGATCCCCATCTTCTCCACGACGTCCTCGCACGGGCTCGCGTGCCACTGCAGCTGGACGATCTTGAAGGGATCGGCGCCGCATGCCAGCGCCGCGAACTGGATGTCCGCCATGATCGGCATCGTATAGGACTGCTCGTGCGCCTTGCCGATCCACTGGTTCTTGTCCATGGTCGTGACGCACCCCGTGTCGATCCCGAGCATCATGTCCGCGTTCGCCTCTTCGCGCGCCACCTTGATCTTGCGATCGATCGTGAACGAGCGCGTGAACTCCCGCTCCGAGATGATGTGCCGGAAGCCGAAGCCGCAGCAGTCGTACCAGGTCGAGTAATCGATCACCTGCGCACCGAGCGCCTGCGCGATGCCGGTCCCGGTCGCCGCGCGATTCCCGCCGAGCACATCGATATCGTAGATCGCGTCCTCGTGCACCATTTTCGAGTAGTGGCACGCCATGTGCACCGTGACGCGCATGTCGGAAACGTCGATCTTCTGCAGCTTGCTGGCGATGTCGTTCCGCATGACGTGCACCCAGTCCGAGTAGTGCACGACCTCTTCGGGCAGCACGATCTTTCCGTCCACCAGACGGCCGAGCTTGGCGAGGATCTTCTTCACGCGCTCGCGAAGCGGTGCGGACTCGATCAGGTACTTGCGGATTTCCTTGTAGTTACCGAACGAGGTCGCACAGTGGACCAGCGGGAAGAAGTGACCGGGCTCATGCCCCAGCCGCTTGCCGGACACGTACGCCTGGTGGAAGTTTCTCAGGAACACGGCCGCCAGCGACTCGACGTTGCCGATCCCCGACCCGTGATAATTCCAGGCGGTGCAAGACGTCTGATCCGTCTCGTCGAGATAGTCCTTCCCGGGCACCATGCCGAGCCCGTTCATGGTCCAGAGCAGCGAAGTCGGATAGCCCGGAATGTTCCCGCACTGGCCGCACGACTTGTGGTGCCAGAGCTGCGCGGTGGGGATCCGCTTGTCCCAGCCGAAAAGCGTCTTGGCGATCACCGGCTTGTGCGCGTCGGTGATCCGGTGAACGATGATCTCGCCGTCCTTTTCGAGCTCCCACATGTGGTCGCGCACGTCGTCCATGCGTTCGCCCAGATCGGCGGTGCGCCGGTCGACCTGCTTGCGGACCCACTCGGTCGCCTTCTCGGCTTCCTCGGGCGAAAGGTTCGTCGGCTGGAAGAAAGCGCCGTGGCCGGCGATTCCCCGCGCTGCTTGCGCGGGGTCGGCGGGATTGATTGGATTGGTCGGTGCGGTCATTGGATATGCTCCTGGGTTCGGTGCGGTGTTCGGGACGTCACGCGCCCTCTTCGTGCTCTTCGAGCCAGTCCTCGTACTCTTCGCGCTTCTCTTCGATGAAGTCCACGATGACGTCGTAGAGATTCTCGTCCATGGTCTCGAGCTGCTTCAGGACGCCGGTCATCTCCCAGATCGTGTACATCTCGACGGATGTCTTGATGGAGACCTCCCACGCGGTGTCCGTGGTCTGCAAGGTCTTCATGGGAATCGCCTTGCGCAGGATCTTCAGGTCGCCTGCGACCTTCTGGATGTTGGGTCCCCAGTCCGGGAAGTGGTCCGGCTGGATCATGTCGGGAGAGAGCTGGTTGCCCGTGGTGATCAGCTTCAGCATCACGCGCCCGAACGGCCGCAGCACGTCTTTCGCCGATTGCATGCCGTGCTTGATCGCCACCTCGCGCATGATCGCCACGAGCCCGCCGGGCGAATTCTTGAACGGGCATCGCGCGGCGCAGGTCATGCACTGGGCGCAGGCCCAGATCTTCTCCTGCATCGCGTCGTAGATCTGCTCGACGTTCTCCGTCCAGAGAAGCTGGACGATCTCGCGCGGACTGTAGTCGTAGAACTGCGCGGACGGGCACGTCGCCGTGCAGATGCCGCAGTTGAGGCATCCGTTCAGCTCGTGCTCATAGCGGAAATCGGACTTGATGTCCTCGAAGATCTCCACCATGTCCGCGTAGGTCGCCATTTCAAACTCCGATCACGCTTTCCGACTGTTGAATGCGGTCTCTTGCGAAGCCGCCTTCACTACCGAATACGTCCCACACATGTCCGGCTCGCGGTCCCGCCCGCGTTGCGCGTCGTAACACACGACACTCCAGCGCGGGCAGTTATCCGTCACCCGTCAGGGCTGACGGATAACTATCTTTTCTTCATGAAGAAGGTGAACTCCTTGTTCGCCTCGGAATGCTCGAGCAAGTCGTTCCCGGTCTGCTTGGAGAACGCCTGAAAGTCCTTCACCGAGCCCGGATCGGTTGCCACGATCCGCAAAATCTGTCCGCTGCTCATGTCGGTAAGCGCCTTCTTCGCGCGCAGGATGGGCAATGGGCAGTTCAAGCCGCGCGCATCCAGTTCCTTGTCGAATTCCATGCTCACTCCTTTGTACGTATCGTTGTGCGTCTCACGTGAACTTGCGTGACCAACACCCCTATATAAGCCGATACCGCAGGTCCATCAATGCGATCGCGCAACTCTTTCCCCCGTGCTTTCCCGCGTGCCCCGCGCAAAGAACGTCAGGAAACGTCGAACCAGTATATTAGCAAGTTATTATATACTCTCATCAGCCCGCCGCAAATGCTCAACCTGCTCAGGCAATTGATTGATAGTAAAGATTTTGCGGGTGATTGGCCTGAGCGAGAAAGAACCATCGTTCGGCCAGCAGCCCGGCATACTGGACGACGCAGGCGAGCCCGATCAGCAACCAGGAATCCAGGGCAACCCCCGCCGCCAGAATGATCAGCGGCACCGGGAACACGAGGGCGAGGAACGACCATTTGACCGCACGCAGGACCGCGCGCGTGCGCCCGTGGAAGAACTCCCGCGTATTGAACGAACCGCCCATGAAGCCCTGTGCCGTCTGCACGATGCGGGGATGTTTTACGCCGATCGCCGTCTGCAAGGTCGACTTCGGCTTGAGCCGCGCGTTGCGAACGAGCGATGCGGCGCGCGTCACGAGCGCCACGCCGGTAAAGATTGCCGCCCACCCGCCGAAGAATCCAACCAGATCGGGCGCCGTGAACGCGGCAAACAATGTGGCGATCATGAATCCCGATGCCGTGCCGAGCAGGGCGTAGTTGATCACGGTCAGCGAAGTCGCCCACTCCTGCAGAAACTTGATGCACGCGTAGACCATGCCCGTGCAAAGGAACAGAGCGACCGCGAGCAGCGCCGTCGCTGCGCCGATCACGACCGACGGTCCGACCCTGAGCGATGCACCGAACGACGCTGCGGGTGCGTTCCAGCCGTACCAATGCGCCGCGCCGTAGAGGGCCACGGCGCCCATGAACGCCGGGAGCACGATCACCTCGCGCGACAGCCACGATGTGCGCCAGCGCGTGGCCGATCGCCAGCTGCGCTCGGGACGCCCGAGGTGAAAGAACGACGCGGCGAGCCCCAGGGTCAGCAGCGCAAGGGCCACCGCGCTGCCCGTCGCATAAAACGAGCGATCGGCCTGCGCGGGCAGCACGTCGAACAGGCTATAGACTTCCACCGTGTAGAGCGCGAGCGCGAGTCCCTGCCCGGCGCCGATCAGCGTCGTGAGAAATATGACGGAGAACGCGGGATTCATGGGCTCACCACGAGGTCACGTCGTCCAGTGCCGGCTCTTTGAGCGACGGTTTGGGCAGCTTGCCGTCGACCTTGAGCGGATTGTCCGCCCGCACCAGCTCGTCCGCATGAATCGCGACCTCGGTCTTGCGGCGCGGGAGATAGTGATTCGCGGGATGTGTGCCCCATTCGGGCATGAGCTGGTAGCCGCCCCGGTCGCGAATCGCCCTCGAAACCTCGGATTCTGGTTCGTGCACGTCACCGAACAGCCGCGCGTTGGTGGGACATGCCATCACGCACGCCGGCTTGCGCTCCGCCGCGGGCACCGCCTCGTCGTAGATGCGATCCACGCACAGCGTGCACTTCTTCATGACCTTCTGGCGCTCGTCGACCTCGCGCACGCCGTACGGGCACGCCCACGAGCAATACTTGCAGCCGATGCACTTGTCGTAGTCGACCAGCACGATCCCGTCCTCGGCCCGCTTGTAGCTCGCGCCGGTCGGGCACACTGGCACGCACGGCGGATCCTCGCAATGCAGGCACGACTTCGGAAAGTGCACGGTCTGGGTGTTCGGGTACTCGCCGACCTCGAAGGACTGCACGCGATTGAAGAACGTGCCGGTCGGGTCGGCGTCGTACGGGCGCTCGTCGGAGAGGCTTCCCGCCGACCCGGACGTGTTCCATTCCTTGCAGCTCGTCACGCACGCGTGGCAGCCCACGCACACGTTGAGGTCGATCACCAACGCGAGCTGAGTCACAGCGAGCGTTCCTTTACCTCGAGCTGAGTCACCGCGAGCGTTCCTTTACCTCGAGCTGGGTCACTTGGCGTCTCCGCCGGCGGCGACGTACGCTAGCCAGAGCTTTCTGATTCCGGACATCCCGGGAAAGGCGCTGATCGGCTTGAACTGGGGCCAGGTTTCCCGTGCCTCATCCTCGTCCGCCTTGAAGATCCGCACGCGCACGTCGTACCACCCGGCCTGGCCGGTGATCGGATCGGAGTTCGAGAATCGCGCGCCGTCCGGACCGCCGGGAAGCTCATCGGCGATGAGATGGTTGAGCAGGAATCCCTTGCGCGACTCGTTGGCATCCGGCGCGAGGCCCCACGCGCCGGACGCCTTCCCGATCGCGTTCCACGTCCATACCGTGGCGGGCTCGACTGCCTCCGAGTACCGGCACATGCAGCGGACCTTTCCCCACTGCGATTCGACCCAGATCCAGTCACCGTCCGCGATGCCTTCCAGGCGCGCGGTGCGCGGGTTCACGAAGAGGTAGTTGTGAGTGTGAATCTGCCGCAGCCACGCATTCTGGGAATCCCAGGAGTGGTACATCGCCATCGGCCGCTGCGTGATCGCGGCCAGCGGATACTTGCGCGTGTCGGTGACCTGCACCTCGAGCGGCGTGTAATAGAAGGGCAGCGGATCGAAATAGGTGGCAATCCGCTCGCGCAGCCGCTCGGGCGGCTTGCGCCCGTCGCCCTTGCCCTGGGCGGCGCGCCGGAACCGCTGCAGCACCTCGGAGTAGAGATGGATGAGGATCGGCTCGCTGTGGCGCCGGATGCGCGTGCGCTGCGCCCACTCCGTGTAGCCCTGGTTCCAGTTGCGCATGTACTGGTAGGAGAGCGGCAGGCGATAGTGAAACACGCAGCTGTTGCGCTCGTACATCTCCCATTGACGCGGATTCGGCTCGCCCTTCATGAATTGCTCGCCACCCTTCCCGCGCCACCCGGCCAGGAATCCGATGCCGGACCCCGGCTCGGTTTCGTAGTTGACGATGAAGTCCGGATAGTCGCGATACTTGCGACTGCCGTCCGGGTTCGCGAAGACGGGCAATCTCAACCGGCTGCCGAGCTCGATCAACACCTCCTGGAACGGCTTGCATTCGCCGGTCGGCGGCACCACTGGCACGCGCACCGAATCGGCCGGGCCGTCGAACTCAGAGATCGGCCGGTCCAGCATGGACATCACGTCGTGGCGCTCGAGATAGCTCGTGTCCGGCAAGACGAGATCGGCGAATGCCGCGGTCTCGGAATGAAACGCGTCGCACACGACCAGGAACGGAATCCGGTACTCGCCGTTCTCGTCCCGATCGTTCAGCATCTTGCGCACTTCGACGGTGTTCATGGTCGAGTTCCAGGCCATGTTCGCCATGAAGATGAGCAGCGTATCGATTCGGTAGGGATCGCCGCGCCACGCATTGGTGATGACGTTGTGCATCAGGCCGTGCACGGCGAGCGGATGCTCCCAGGAGAACGCCTTGTCGATGCGCACCGGCTCGCCCTGCGAGTCGATGAAGAGATCCTCCGGCGACCCGGTCCAGCCGAGCACGAGCCCCCCGAGCGGCGTATCGGGGCGCACGGCATCCGTCCCCTTCGGCGGCTTCGCCATGGGCGGGATCGCGCGCGGAAACGGCGCCTTGTGGCGGAAGCCGCCCGGCCGGTCGATCGTGCCGAGCAGGCTCATGAGGATGGCGAGTGCGCGGATGGTCTGAAATCCGTTCGAGTGCGCGGCGAGCCCCCGCATTGCGTGAAACGCCACCGGGTTGCCGACGACGTTTTCGTGTTCCTTGCCCCAGCTGTCGGTCCATGGAATCGGCAGCTCGATCTTCTCGTCGCGCGCGGTGATGCCCATTTCGTGGGCGAGTCGACGTATCGTTGCGGCCGGCACACCGCTGATGCCCTCGGCCCATTCCGGGGTGTACTGCCTGAGACGCTCCTCGAGCAGCTGGAACGAGGGTTTGACGGTTGCGCCGTCCTCGAGCCGGAACTCCCCGAATAGATACGGATCCGCGCCCTCGGTATGAGTCGGAACCGCGCGATTGGTATGCCGATCCCACCAGCGGCGGTTCTGCGGATACGCCGGATTCGCCTCGGTCTTGCCGGGCTCGGCAGCCAGCATGCCGAAACGCTCGCCCTTCTCGTCCGTGTGTACAAGCTGTCCCGCGTTGGAGTAGCGCACCAGGAACTCGCGATCGTAGAGGCCGCTCGCGATCAGCTCGTGCATGATCGCGAGCAGCAGCGCACCATCGGTGCCCGGCTTGATCGGCACCCACTCGTCGGCGACCGCGGAATATCCGGTTCGCACCGGATTGACGGAGATGAATCGCCCGCCACGGCGCTTGAATTTCGCGATCGCGATCTTGAGCGGGTTGGAGTGATGATCCTCCGCGGTGCCGATCATCACGAACAGCTTGGCGCGCTCCAGATCGGGGCCGCCGAATTCCCAGAAGGATCCGCCGATCGTGTAGATCATTCCGGCGGCCATGTTCACCGAGCAGAATCCGCCGTGCGCCGCATAGTTCGGCGTTCCGAACTGGCGTGCGAAGAGCCCGGTCAGCGCCTGCATCTGGTCGCGCCCGGTGAACAACGCGAACTTCTTCGGGTCGGTCGCGCGAATTTTCGCGAGACGCTCGGTCAGCATCTCGTATGCCTGCTCCCACGAGATTGCTTCGAATTCTCCCGCGCCACGCTCGGCGCCGGGTTTACGCCGCAGCGGCTTTGTGAGTCGCGCCGGGGAATACTGCTTCATGATCCCCGAAGAGCCCTTGGCGCAGATCACGCCGCGGTTGAGCGGGTGCGCGGGGTTGCCATCTATGTATCGGACCTTGCCATTGACCAGGTGCACGCGGATTCCGCAGCGGCAGGCGCACATGTAGCACGTCGTGGTCTTGACCTGCGTCGTCGCGGCGGACGCCGCAGACACGGCCGCATCGACCGGCGCGTTCATTTGGGGGAGAGAAGCATGAGGGACGAGTATAGAATTCGCCTAAGCTCCGGAAAACCCCGCGATTCTGATTTGCCGATCAATGGCCCTGATAGCGCGCTTCAGGGCGTTGGTGCGTCGTGCCGGACAAGCTTTTCGGCCCTGAGCGCGTCCCAGAACGCCGGCGGAATGGCGATTCGCATCCACTGCATGTTCGTGCGGACCTGTTCGGCCGAGTCGGCGCCCGGAATGACGCTCGAAACAGCCGGATGCGCAAGCGGGAACTGGAGTGCTGCCGCCCCGATCGGTACGCCGTGGCGCCGGCACACGGCGTCGATGCGCGCTACCCGCGCGCGCACGTCGGGCTCCACCGGCTTGTAGCCGTACTGCGCGCCGGGCTCCGTGGGTCGCGCGAGAATCCCGGAAGAGAACACGGCCCCGATGACGACTGCGACGTTGCGCTCGACGCAGAGCGGCAGCTCACCATCCAGCGCGGTCTGGTCCAGCAGCGTGTAGGGCATCGCGACCAGGAAGAAGTCCGTCTCGAAGCGCTCGAGAAAGCGCGGGATCATCCCGATTTGGTTGATCCCCGCGCCAATTGCGCCGATCTCGCCGCGCTCACGCAAATCCGCGAGGGCGGCGAATCCGCCGCCGCGATCCAGCTCCTCGAGCCGCGCCGCGATTCCGGCCTCGTTATGGTGGAACTTGAGGTCGAGGTCGTGTACTACCAGCGCATCGACGCGTGTCATCCCGAGGCGTTGCAGACTGTCCTCGTAGGAGCGGAGCACGCCGTCGCGCGTATAGTCGAAGCGCAGGTCGAATGGCAGGCCGCCGGCCCAGCGCTGGCTATATGGTCCCGGGCCGGACACGTCGCGCGGCCGGATCAGCACGCGCCCGACCTTCGTCGAGACGACGACACGTTCGCGCGGTTTCGTGCGCAGCACGTGGCCCATGCGATGCTCGCTTTTCCCGACGCCGTACCAGGGTGCCGTATCGTAGTAGTTGACCCCGTTCGCGTAGGCCGTCTCGAGCGTGAGGGCAGCGCGCGCCTCGTCGATCGGCCCATGCGGATCACCCAGCGGCACGCCGCCGAGCCCGAGCCGCGTCACGGACGGCCCCTGACGCCCGAGCGACCTCAGTTCAAGTGGATTCATGCCACATCCTCAACCGGCTCTCCCACGAGCCGATCGGGTGATATTGCGAGCGCCATCCGCCAGGCACTCGACACGAAATTGGCCGGGACCGTTCTGCGCGAAGTGCTGCGAGCGGTCCGGCCGGCGGCGGTGGTCGCCGCAGTGTGCCGCCGTCAGGCGGCAGGCTGGATATTGGAGGCCTGCTTGCCCTTCGGGCCCTGGGTGACCTCGAAGCTGACTTTCTGGCCTTCCTTGAGCGACTTGAATCCGCCGCCCTGGATCGCCGAGAAATGCGCGAAGACGTCCGGTCCCCCATCGTCCGGGGTGATGAAACCAAAACCTTTGGCGTCGTTGAACCACTTCACCGTACCTGTTGCCATCTTTTTCACTCTCGCATTACGTGAATCCGTGAATCAAAAAACCGGTCCGTACCGGCCCCGCGCCTCGCCCAAGACCGCGCCCGGCACGGGCCCCGGAGGGCGTCGGACCAATGCGACAAGGACTTGAAATAAAACGCAAAGCTGGCTTCTACTCGCTTGTGGCACGGAAGTCAAGCCGCGGTGCGGCCATGCCACCTGCGCGGCAACGCGCGATGCGCGTTGCGGATTGTGAGACGCGCAACGGGCCGCTGGGTCCACGTGGGATTGTCCCTGCCGCGATCGCGTCTTCTCCCGGTAACATCGAGGGGGGCAGGAGGGGAGAGGGGACTTCGGGGTGCGAGAAACGCGCGATTACGCGGTGGCCTTTGCCGACATTGCGTCGAGCACGGCCATCTACCGTGAGCTCGGCGACGCAGTAGCCCGGGCGGTGACCCAGGCATACTGCGGCCGGGTGGTCGCGCTGCTCCCGCGCTTCGAGGGCCGCCTGGTCAAGACGCTCGGCGACGGAGTCATGTGCATCTTCCCTGATCCCGAACAAGCCGTGCTGGCGATGAGCGAGCTGCACGCCGAAATTGCCTCCCAGCCGCTCGGCGGCCACCAGATCAGTCTGCACAGCGGTCTCAACTACGGATCGGTGATCCTCGAGGGGACCGACGTCTACGGAACGATTGTCAACGTCGCGGCATACCTGGCGGCAACGGCACGCTCGGAGCAGATCCTGACCACTCACGCGGTCGTCAGCCAGCTTTCGCCGTCCACTGCGAGCTGCGCGCGCGCCATCTACAGCACCAAGCTCAAAGGTGACGAGCGAGAGTCGACCATCTACGAGATCATCTGGCAAACCGATCGCGCCGGGATCACCGATCTCAACCTGGGGCGGCGCGAGCTGCCCCCGGACGAAGGGGCCCTGCTGGTCTCACTCGGTGACGACCCGGTCCGCGTGGACCCCACCCGTGCGCGCATCCAGCTCGGACGCGATCCAACCAACGATCTGTCGGTGGTCGATCAGCTCGCTTCGCGCAACCATGCGACGATCGAGTTCGAGAACCTGAATTTCCGGTTGATCGATCACAGTGCGAACGGCACCTTCGTCGCGTTCGACGGCTCGCCGGGCGAAGTGCACGTCTTGCGGGGCGAAACCGCACTCCACGGCTCCGGCCGCATCAGTCTCGGCCGATCTCTCTCCGACACCGAGGCGCAGCCCATTACATTTCGCCGCGACAAGCGCGCGCTGTTCCGCGTCTGACGCTCGGTCGTGCGGAATCGACGCGCGTCAGCCGATGCGCGTCCCTGCCTCGACAAACGCGGCCTTCAGCTCGTCATACGTGTAGGCGACGGGAAACTGCGGGAACTCGTCGATCACGTTCTGCGGAGGATGGAACAGGATCCCCGCGTCCGCCTCGCCCAGCATCGCCATGTCGTTGTATGAATCCCCGGCTGCGATGGTCCTGAAGTTGAGCGCGCGCAGCGAGCGCACCGTCGCGCGTTTGTGGTCCGGCATCCGGATGCGGAAGCCGCTCACCTTGCCACCCGGCGCGACCTCGAGCTGGTGGCAAAGCAGGGTCGGATGCCCGAGCTGCCGCATCAGCGGCGCGGCGAATTCGTAGTACGTATCCGAAAGGATCACAACCTGGTAGCGGTGGCGCAGCCAGTCGAGGAATTCGCGCGCGCCCGGCAGCGGCCCCATGCCGGTGATGACGTCCTGGATGTCGGGCAGTCCGAGATGATGCGCCGCGAGGATTGCGAGGCGCCCGCGCATGAGCTTGTCGTAGTCGGGCTCGTCCCGAGTGGTTCGGGAAAGCTCCGCGATCCCCGTGCGCCGCGAGAATTCGATCCAGATCTCCGGGATCAGCACGCCCTCGAGATCGAGGCAGGCAATCTGCAAGTTGTCCTCCGTCCGGCGATCCGGACGGACCGCGCACAAAAGGCCCGTATTGTCCCCGGTCGCGCCAAGAGGATCAAGGTTGTGACGAGCTGCGACCCGCCGTGGTCGAAGCGTCCGGCGGAGCAGCGGCAAATGCCCGTCCGGCAGTGGTCTTTCACCCCCTCCTTTCCAAGGGTCGCCGTGAAGCGGCCGGGGTGGTCAAATCCATCGCAGCACACCACCCCTCCGCCTCCGGCGGCACCCCTCCTCGAAGAGGACGGGCAAAAGCATCTCTGCGCCGGGCCGGTATGGCCGCTGCCCCACGCACAGACTAGAGCGCCGCCTCCGCCGCGCCGGCAGCAAGTAGATCCAGGCGCGCGGTATTCGCCTGCACGGCGACGCGCTGGTGGTAGAAGCGCAGGCCGCGCTTGCCGCCGAGCTCCTCGCCGCCGCCGGCG
>JBAVOG010000913.1:0-4064 GCA_049691875.1 Burkholderiales bacterium
GGCCTGCAGATCGGCGCGGAAGAAGAGCGCTATCTCTTCGTGTTCAAGGACGTCAAGGCCATGCAGCACTTCATCGACTCGGGCTGGGAGGCCGGCACCGAAGGCGGCGCCGGGGCGGGAACCGGCAAGATGGCCACCGGCGGCACCGCCGGGCTGTTCACCGGCGGCGAGGTCTACAGCCTGACGAAGAAAGGCTTCCAGGCCGCTGGCAACATTTCCGGAACCAAGGTCTGGAAGGACAAGGAGCTGAACTAGCCCGGTATAGCGTGCGCAACGGCGCTCCGCTTTGGACCTTGAAGTGAGGAGCCGGTCCATCGCCGGGCGCCGTTTCGCGTCCACAGACCGATGATGCAATCACTGTCATCAGGAGTACGCAATGTGCAACCCGATGTCCCGCCTGTCACCCGTCGTCGTTGTAGTGGCCGCCGCGCTGTGCCTCACGCCCGGCGCGCCGGCGCACGCGGAGTAGAGCGCCACGGAGCTGGCGAAGCTCTCGCAGAACCCGGTCGGCAACCTGGTGAACGTGCCGTTCCAGAACAACACCAACTTCAACGTCGGCCCGCAGAACGGCACGCAGAACATCCTGAACATCCAGCCCGTCATTCCGATCGAGCTCAATCCGGACTGGAACCTGATCACGCGCACGATCCTGCCGCTCATCTGGCAGCCGGGCACCGCCCCCGGGGAGAACACGACCTTCGGGCTGGGCGACCTGCAGTTGTCGGGGTTCGTGTCGCCGAGCCAGCCCGGCCCGGGCGGCCTGATCTGGGGCGCCGGGGCGATCGCGCAGATGCCCACCGACACCAACGGCCTCGGCAACAAGAACTGGGGCCTGGGGCCCACTGCGGTCGTGCTGAAGCTCGAGAAGGGCAACCCCTGGGTGTACGGCGTGCTGGCGAACAACGTCTGGTCGCTATCCAGCAGCGAGAGCGGGGGCGCCTACAACAACTTCCTCATCCAGCCGTTCGTCAACTACAACCTCCCGGGCGGCACCTACATCAACTCGACGCCGATCATCACCGCGAACTGGAAGGCCGACAGCGGCCAGCAATGGACCGTGCCGCTCGGCATGGGTGTCGGGCACATCTTCCATCTCGGCAGGCTGCCGGTGAACACCCAGCTCGGCGCCTACTACAACGTGGTGCACCCGGACGACGGCGCCAACTAGCAGCTGCGCCTCCAGGTGGTGTTCATGTTTCCGAAGTGAGCGCGGCGCCAAACTACTTTTCCGTCGGAATCGCGTTAGGGTCATCCAGGTCCGGGCCCATCGTGGCGGCCATCTCCTCGCGGATCGTGGCCATGACCCGCTGAAGATCGGCCTTCACGTCGAGCCGCGCCGGAGTGTGATCGAAGACGCGGTCCAGCCAGGACACCTCGCCGATGCGCGGCTCGATTGCGACTGTGTAGAAGTCCGAGAAATCTCGCCCCGAGACGTTCGCCATCGCCGGCAACGAATAGCTGGGTGGCCTCTTGACGCTACAGGCTGCGAACCCGGGCACGAGCCAAGGCTCGATCGTCCCGTCGTTGAGGCCGACCTCGAGGTAGCGCTTGAGCGAGTCGCCGTTCTTCCACCACTTGCCTTCGACGAGCTCGACGGCCTCGTTTGCCTCCGCAATGGATACCGGGCCAAGCTCGTGGATCACTTGGCGCATCGCGATCGTCACGGCCACGTCGTAGCGGTGCCTCGTGTCGCGCAGCGCCCTCGCCGAGACCATCACGCCGACCATGTGCGACATGGTGTCGTCGTAGGTAAAGGCGGAACGGTCCTCCGCGAACAGCCCACTCGACTTGTAGCCCATCCACTGGAGCGCCTCGTGCCAGATGCCCATGAGGTACGCCAGGCGCTCGCCCATGACGATCGAAAGCTCGCGAGCAAGGCGCGCCTTCTCTCGCCTGTCGAGGCCGTTCCAGAAACCGGGATACTCGAGCTTCACGTGCAGGCTGCTCGGCACGCCGGTGGGCAGCTCGATGTGCGCATGTCCGGCAAGCAGCTCCGGCTCCAGGCGGACCTGCGTGTAGTGCGCCAGGTCGATGGTGTTTCGGATGTGGGAGACGTCGAGGAAGCCCGCCTTGCAAGTGTAGATCACGCCGTGTTCGGCCTCGTTGCCGTTGCCGACGAACATCTCGTATTGGTGATCACCGAGCTCGAACGGGTCGCCTAGCTCGAAAAGGTTGAAGGCGCCCGGGTAGGGTATCGAGCCCAGCCGCATGCGAGGCAGCGGCACGCCGCTGCAACCCGACAGCGTCAGAGCCAGGCAGCTCAGGAGCAGATGGCGTGCGAGCGTTGCGAGGAGCGCCATCTGCCAGCTGCGCGCGCTACTCCGCGACGAAGCCCGACGCTTCGATGATCTTCCGCCAGCGCGTGGTGTCGGCCGCGATGATCCGGGCGAGCTCCTGAGGCGTCGTGCCGGTCGGCTCGAAGCCCAGATCCTTGAACCGTTCCCCGACCTCCGGCGATCGCACCGCCGCGACGATCGCCGAGGCGAGCTGATCGATCTCCGCTTGCGGTGTTCCCGCCGGAGCAAAGACGGCGTTCCAGCCGGTGCCTTCCGCCTCCGAATACCCCTGTTCCACGAGCGTCGGCACTTCCGGGAGAAAGAGCGAGCGCCGCGCGCCGGACGTCCCGATGATCCGAACCCTGCCGGCACGGTGCAGCTCGACGAAGTCGGACAACGCGCTGATGCCGGATGGAAGCGTGCCGCTCATCAGCTCGGTCTTCAGCTGCGCGAGGCTGCCGTACGGCACATGCACCAGACCGACGCGAGCCTCCTGCTCGATCATCGTGCCGAGGAAATGCGGCAGCGAGCCCACGGCAAGCGTGCCGAAGTTGGCGCGATCCGGATGTGCCTTGGCCCAGGCGGTGAACTCGGGGACGTTCCGCACCGGAAGGTCGGGTGCGATGGCGATCGCAAACTGATAGGTGGCGATCTGCGCCACGGGCGCGAAGTCCTTCGCCGGGTCGTAGCCGGGTCGCCTGAAGACGAGCGGCACGATCACCGGCACCGCCATGGGCGTCAATAGCAGCGTGGCGCCATCGGGCGCCGCGCTCTTGAGGGTCTTGGCCGCGAGACGCCCCGTCGCGCCGACCCGGTTCTCCACGACGATCGGGCGGCCGAGCGAGACACCGATGCGCTCGGCGATCAGCCGCGCCGCGATGTCGGACGTCCCGCCGGCGGGGACGGGAACGATGATCCTTATCGGGCGCTCGAGAAGCCCCTGGGCGTGAGGGCGCGGCGAAACCGCCACGGCTGCGACCGCGGCCAAGAGCAGCAAGCAGGAGATCCGGGAGAGACCCAAGCGCAAGTGGCGTAACACTGCCGCAATGTTGCGGAGCAGCTAAAGATATAATATATGCCCTTTCGCCGCCGCAGGCCCGAATCCTGGCGCACTCGGCGGTCTCGAAGCGCCCTGATCCGACATCACCCGCCCCAGATGACAACGCGACGCGTGTCCGGCGTTGCCAAGCCCGCCGCGCCGCGCAGTGGGGAGATCCCGCAATTCGAGCGCTTTCTCGCGGAGCTCTCGGCGCGTTTCATCAACCTTCCCGCCGCGCGCATCGACCAGGCGATCATCGACGCGCTGAGGAGGTTCGTCGAGATTCTCGGCGTCGATCGCAGTCAGCTGATTCGCTTTTCCGCGGATGGCGAGGAGATCGTCGTCACCCATTCGTGGGCGGTCGAGGGGGTGCCTGCCGTGGCGCGGAAGTCCATCACCGAAACATTCCCCTGGGTCCTTCGACGCGTCCGGGCCGACGTCCCCGTCGTGGTCGCCAGGCTCGACAACCTTCCAGCGGAAGCTGCGGTCGACAAGGCTACGTGGCGGCGCATAGGGGTGAAATCCAATCTCACGATGCCCATGAAGGTGGCCGGGAAAGTCGAGGGCGTGATCGCCTTCGGCTGCCTGCGGCGCGCGCGCAACTGGCCCGAATACCTCGTTGAACGGGTCCGCGTGCTCGCCACGATCTTCGGCAACGCCCTCGCGCACAAGCGCGCCCAGGAGGAGCTCGATGCGTCGATCGATTTCGAGCGCACCGTATCCGAAACGCTGGCCGCGCTCCTCACGGC
>JBAVOG010000914.1:0-3144 GCA_049691875.1 Burkholderiales bacterium
TGCCTGCACGGATCCTGCGGCGGGCCGGAGATCAGAACGCGCGACGGGCTGTCGCTTCGCTGCATGGTATGCCCGAACCGCCGGCGCCGCGGCGCAGGGACCGAGGAACACGTGGAGCACGACCCGATCGAGGGTGGAGGTTGAGCGCTATGAGAACGAGCACCGACGTCATTGCCGGGGTGGGCCTCGCCGACCGGTCACGCAAATCGCGCTGGCCCGCGCGGATGGACCTGGCGCAGAGCCTCTCGGGACTCGTCCTGGCGCTTTTCATGTGGGGGCACATGCTGTTCGTGGCGTCCATCCTGGTGAGCAAGGATTTCATGTGGACCATCACCAAGATGTTCGAAGGCTATTTCTTCTTCGGGAAGGCCTTCCCGGGAATCGTCTCGGTGATCGTGTTCGGCATCCTGGCGGTCCTTGTCCTGCACGCCTTCCTGGCGATGCGCAAGTTTCCATCCAGCTACCGTCAGTACCGCACGTTCGTCGCCCACAAGAATCTGCTCCGGCATGAGGACACGACGCTGTGGTGGGTGCAGGTCGTCACGGGCTTCGCGCTCTTCTTCCTCGCCTCCGTGCACCTCTATCAGATGCTCATGCACCCGGGCGATATCGGGCCGTACGGGTCGTCCGACCGGGTCTGGACCGGACGCTGGTGGCCGATCTATCTCCTGATGCTCTTCTGCGTCGAGCTCCACGGCGGCATCGGCCTTTACCGGCTTGCGGTGAAGTGGGGCTGGTTCGAGGGAAGCGACCCGGACGCGGGCAGGGTGCGTCTCAAGCGGTTCAAGTGGCTCATCACCGTGTTCCTCATAGTGCTCGGTCTCGCCACGCTCGCGGCGTACGCCAAGATCGGCTACGAGCACCGGCGGAACGTCGGCGAGCGCTACGTCCCGGCCTGGCTGCAGGATCCGCCGCGCGGCGACCCGCCGTTCTGGTGGCCTGCGCGGTTGAAGGGGACATCCGAATGAAGGTCATCCACACCGACGTCCTGGTGATCGGCGGAGGGCTCGCCGGCCTGCGGATGGCACTCGGCGCGAAGCGCCGTGGCCACGAGACGCTCATCCTCTCGCTGGTGCCCGCGAAGCGTTCGCACTCCAAGGCCGCCCAGGGCGGCATGCAAGCGAGCCTCGGCAACATGATCAAGAGCCAGGGCGACAACGAAGACATCCACTTCGAGGACACCGTGCGCGGCAGCGACTGGGGCGCCGACCAGGACGTGGTGCGCATGTTCGTCAACACCGCGCCGAAGGCGGTGCGCCAGCTCGCTGCGTGGGGCGTGCCGTGGAGCCGGGTGCGCAAGGGCGATCGCGAGGTGGTGATCAACGGCCAGAAGGTGACTATCACCGAGCGCGACGAGGCGCACGGACTGGTCGCGCAGCGCGACTTTGGCGGCACGAAGAAATGGCGCGCATGCTACGTCTCCGACGGCACCGGTCACGCCATGATCACCGTGATGGCCGATCAGGCGATTGCCGCGTCGATCCCGGTGCACGAGCGCACCGAGGCCCTCGCGCTGATCCACGACGCGGGGCGCTGCTACGGCGCGGTGGCGCGGAACCTCGTCACCGGCGAGCTCACCGCGTACCTCGCGAAGGCCACGGCGATCGCAGCCGGCGGCGCCGGCCGGCTCTACCGGGTGACGACGAACGCGGTGATCTGCGAGGGAATCGGGCACGCGCTCGCGCTCGAGACCGGCATCGCCGCGCTGGGGAACATGGAGGCGGTCCAGTTTCATCCGACCGGCATCTTCCCCGCGGGGATACTCGTGACCGAGGGCTGCCGCGGCGACGGCGGTCTCTTGAAGGACGTGGACGGCCATCGCTTCATGCCGGATTACGAGCCGGAGAAGAAGGAGCTCGCGTCGCGGGACGTGGTGTCCCGGCGCATGGAAGAGCACATCCATCGCGGCAAAGGCGCCAAGAGCCGCTTCGGGGACCATCTCTGGCTCGACATCACCCTGCTCGGCGAGGCACACATCCGGCGCAACCTGCGCGAGGTGCACGAGATCTGCCACTACTTCCTCGGCGTCGACCCGATTCGCGACTGGATCCCGGTGCGGCCCGCGCAACACTACTCCATGGGCGGTGTGCGCACCCGACCGACCGGGGAGAGCCCCACCTTGAGGGGGCTCTTCGCGGCGGGCGAGGCGGCGTGCTGGGACATGCACGGATTCAACCGTCTCGGCGGCAACTCCGTCGCCGAGACCGTGGTCGCGGGCATGATCGTGGGCGAGTACATCGCCGATTTCTGCGACAAGACCGGGAACGACCTGAACGTCCCGATGGGTATCGTGCACGAGTTCCTCGCGCGCGAGCAGGCCAAGCTGGATGCCATGCTGAAGGGCAGCGGCACCGAGGATGCGACGGTTCTCAAAGCGGCGATGCAGAACATCATGACCGACAAGGTCGGCATTTTCCGCACGGGCGACGATCTGAAGGCGGCGGTCGAGGAGCTCCAGCAGCTCGCCCACCGCAGCCGGCATATCGGCGTGCGCTACAAAGCGACTGGCGCAAATGCGGAGCTGGTCACGGCGTACCGGGTCCAGAAGATGCTCAAAGTCGCGCTGACGATCGCGTACGGCGCATTGACCCGGACCGAGAGCCGAGGGGCGCACTACCGTCAGGACTACCCGCGGCGCAACGACGCCGAGTGGCTCAAGCGCACCCTCGCAACCTGGGCGAACCCGGATGATCCGCTGCCGAAGCTCGACTACGAGGTGCTCGACCCGAAGCGCATGGAGCTCCCGCCTGGCTGGCGCGGCTACGGCGCGAAGGACTACATCGAGCACCCTGACACGCAGGGGCGAATCGCCGAGGTCGAGGCGATCAAGTCGCAGCTCGCGGGCGCCGACCGGTTCGCCATACAGCAGGCGCTGATGCCCTACGAGGGGTTGCTGCCCGCGCGCTTCCGGGGCCGCAACGAGCGCCTCGACGAGGGCATCGACGCGCCGGCGGCGCGGAGGGCCGTGTCATGACGGCGAACGGCGCGAACCGGCAGCTTCGCATCAGCGTGCTGCGCTACAACCCACAGGAGCCGGGCAGTGTGCCGCGCATGCAGACCTATGCGCTCGAAGAGGCGCCCGGCATGACGCTCTTCATCGCGCTCAACGACATCCGCGAGAAGCAGGACCCGTCGCTCCAGTTC
>JBAVOG010000915.1:0-1738 GCA_049691875.1 Burkholderiales bacterium
GGGTCTTCTCCGCACCGGGCAGGCGCACCGGTGTGCTGGTGACGCCGATGAGCGCAAGCGCGACGCGCCGCGCAATGCCGTTGCCGTCGAGCGCGATCAGGCATCCGACACCCGCCATGGCGAAATCACCCTGCCGGCGCGCCAGTCCCACGAAGGCATGTCCATGGGGCTCGCGCCAGGGCCTGACGGATATGCCCGTGAGCACTTCGTCCGGCGCGAGATTGGGCGTCATGAACGACATGCCCCACTCGGCCATCGCGATCCGGCGCGTTCCCCGGGGTCCGGACACCGTCAGCGTGGCGTCGTGGAGCGCACACACGCCGGGCAGCTCCGCGGCAGGATCGAGGTGCGAGAGACTGCCCCCGATGGTGCCCCGGTTGCGGGTCGCGATGTGTCCGACCGAGTGCAGCGCCTCCACCATGATCGGGCAGGCGCGCCGGACCTCTGCGGAGTGCTCGAGCATCCGCTGGCGCGTCATCGCACCGATCTCCAGGGTATCCGCTTCGCTCCGGATGTAGGCAAGCTCGGGAATGCGGTTGAGGTCGATGAGGTGATCCGGCATCACGTAGCGGAAGTTGAGCATCGGCCCGAGCGACTGGCCACCGGCGAGCAGCTTGGTGTTCTCGAGGCTCGCGAGGAGCCCGACGAGATCCTTCACCGAGCGCGGATCGTGATATTTGAACGGGGCAGGCTTCACTCCGGATACTCTACGGGATTCTTCAGGATCGGGCGCCGAACCGGCGGCGCAGCCACGCTTTGATCGCTGCGAACAGGAGCGCGATTCCGGACACCGCCGCCGCACTTTGCGGACGAGAAGACTGTGGCTCGGAATGCGGCCGAGGAGTCGCCTCGGCGGCCTGCTCCGATGCAGGCCCGTCCTGCGGATTTTCGGAGGTGATCAATCGCGCGAGATTCTGCGCGAATTGACCGGAGAGCTGTCGCGCCATCTCCTTGATGAGTCCCGCGCCCCGCGCGTGCTGCGCGACCGACCCGGAAAGCGCGAGATCGCTGTCCACCCGCACGAGCGTCTCGGCACCTTGCGCCGCGAGCGAGAAATTCATCAGCGTCTGGAACGCGCCACGTCCCTTCGTGTCGCTGCCCTTCGCGCGCAGCTTTGCCGTGTGCCCCACGGGATCGACGTCGTACAGCTCGCCTTCACCCCGGAAGATCAGCTCGATGGGGCCGACCCGCAGGCGCGCCGTGGCGCGAAACCGGCGCCCGTCGATTGCCTCCGTCAGGTCGGTGCCGGGCATGCAGGGCACGACACGCGGTACGTCGATGAGGACCCGCCAGGCGTCCTCGATCGATGCGGGGACGGCAAATTCGTTCTCGATCCTGATTCCCACGACGCTGTGGCAAGCTCAGATCGTCCCGTTCCAGCCGGTCAACGCGGCGCGCGTTTCGGTTTGCTGCGCGCTTTGGTTGCTGCCCTGGCCGGAGCCGGAGGTATGCCCATTGCTTTCAGGCGGTCGGTGATCCCCAGCAGCTTGGCTGCATTCAGTCCCTTGATCGCCGCGCGGTCGGCATCCTTCAGGAAGCCGCAGCCGTCGACGAATCCATGCGGGTCGTACCAGCCCATGTCGTAGGGATAGTCGGTTCCCACCAGGATGTGATCGGCGCCCCACAGGTTCACGAGATGGCGCAGCTGATCGTCATCGAAGACAATGGTGTCGAAATAGAGCTTGGCGAGCGACTGACGCGGCTTCTTCTTCAGCTTCGTGCGCGCGTCGACGCGCGC
>JBAVOG010000916.1:0-6624 GCA_049691875.1 Burkholderiales bacterium
TCTTGTAGCTGTCGGGATCTTCCACGAACGCGATGACGGTGGTGCCGCCCTTGACCGGTCCCGCCTCGCGGGTGACCCGGCCCCCGCGCATCTTCACTTCCGCGCATGCCTTGGCGGCATCGTCGACCGCGACCGCGATATGCCCATAGGCCGTGCCGAGGTCATATTTCTCCACCCCGTAGTTGTAGGTGAGCTCGAGCACCGACGCACGGTCCTCTTCGTCGTAACCGACGAAGGCCAGCGAGTATTTCTGGTCGGGGCGGTCCGTGGTGCGCAGCAGCTTCATGCCCAGCACTTCGGTATAGAACTTGACCGAGCGATCGAGATCGCCGACGCGCAACATGGTGTGCAGAATTCGCATGAGTGGCTCCGCTAGAGTTCAGGAAGGGCGTGGGAAAGCGCGCGCAGCTCGCCGCGGAAGGTCTGATACTCCGGACAGATGCTCTCGACCGCGCGCCAGAAGCGTGCCGAATGATTCATGTGGCGGAGATGCGCAAGCTCGTGCGCGACGACGTAGTCGATCAGCGCAGAGCGAAGGTGAATCAGCCGCCAGGAGAGGCGTACTCGACCATCGGTCGAGCAGGAGCCCCACTGAGTGCGGGCGTTCGACAGTGAGAGGCGCCGGACGCCGACACTCAGGCACGGTGCGAGCGCCGCCACGCGGTCGCCGAAGTGTGCCAGGGCGCGCTCGCGCAGCCAACCCAGCGTCGCGTCACGCAGCGTTCCCGAGGCGATCGAGATCTCGAGGCGGTTGCCCGCCAGGCGCGTCGGCGCGCCCGCAGGCGCGGTGTAGACGTCGACCTCGGTGCCGAGGTAAGGCAGCCCCGCGCCTTCCCGCCAGACGAACTCCGGGCGCACGTTGGTGCGCGCCTCGTCGAGCTTTCGCAGCACCCATGCCTGCTTTTCACGGATGAACGCGTCCACCTCCATCAGAGTGACCCAGCGGGGGGCGGACGCGTGCAGGCCCTGCTCGTCGATCGCGATTCCGATCGTCCGGCGGCGCGCGCGGCGGAACGAGTAGAAGATGGTCCGATCGCCGAGATGACTGCTGCGCAGCCGGCCTTTGGCCGGTACCGGCGGCTCAACCCTGAACGGCAGTTCGAGCTGCATGAGGGACGTCGAGCAAATGCGCGGGCGTGAGCGAGACCATCTGTTCCTCGATCCAGTCCTCGACTTTGCGCATCACTTCCTCCGCGGTCAATCCCTTGGTCTCGATCGGCTCGCCGATCACCACGGTGACCTTGCCGGGGTATTTCAGGAACGAGTTTCGCGGCCATACCAGACCGGCATTGTGTGCGACCGGGAGCACGCGCGCGCCATTCTGGACCGCCAGTATTCCCCCTCCCGCCTTGTAGGTTCCGCGCTGTCCGAACGGGATGCGGGTGCCTTCCGGGTAGACCATGATCGAGAAGCCCTGGGCGAGCCGCTCGCCGCCCTGCTCGATCATCCGGCGGATCGCGACCTTGCCTTTCGAGCGATCGATTGCGACCGGACTCATCAGCGCGAGACCCCAGCCGAGGAACGGGATCCAGAGGAGCTCGCGCTTCAGCACATAGACGTGGGGCGGGAAGATCGAGGTGTACGCGATGGTTTCCCAGGCCGACTGATGCTTGGACAGGATCACGGTGGGCTCTTCGGGAATGTTCTCGCGTCCGATCACCTGATACTCGATACCGAGCAGGTGCCGGGAGAGCCAGAGCGCGAACCGCGGCCAGCCGGCGATCACCTTCCAGCGCGTGAGGCGCGACAGCGGGAGCGTCGCGAAACAGAGCACGAAGTACGGAATGACCACGACGACCAGGGTGACCAGGTAAAGAGCGGAGCGGATGAACGTCATGGGCAAAGTGCCTGTGCGACCGCGGCGAGATCGGGGTACACCAGAGTTGCCTCGGGCAAGCCGCCCGCCTGCCGCGTGCTCTCGCCCTTTCCCGTGAGGACCAGGATGGATTGCGCGCCGACCGCGGCCGCCGCCTGGAGGTCGCGCAGGCTGTCTCCCACTGCCGGTACCCCGACGAGTGGCGTGTTGAAGCGCTCGCCGATCTCGCGCAGCATTCCCGGAGCCGGTTTCCTGAACGCCGAGCTCGATTCGGCGGTGTCGGGACAGTAGAAGACCGCCTCGATGCGCCCGCCCACCTGGGCCACCGCCTTGATCATCTTGCTGTTGATCGCGTTCAGTGTCGCCATGTCGAAGAGTCCGCGGCCGATCCCGGACTGGTTTGTCGCGATGACCGCCCGGTATCCTCCGTGCGTGAGCCGCGCGATCGCGTCGAGTGCGCCATCGATCGGCCGCCATTCGTCGGGGCTCTTCACGTACTGCGCACTGTCGTAATTGATCACGCCGTCGCGATCGAGAATGATGAGCTTCATGAGTGTATGAAACAGGTGCTAGAACTTATCTCTAAATGCGACGCCGCTTGCAAGGGGGATATACAAGGGGCGCGCCCCTTGTTCGTTCGGGGATTTACAAGGGGGAGTCCCCCCTGTTCGTACGCCCGCTCTTGCATGAAGAACCTTGGCCGCAATTTCGAGACAAATTCTACTCTACGCCGCGAGCTTGGAGATGTCGGCGACCTGATTCATGAGCGTATCGAGCTGTGCGAGCAGGGCGAGGCGGTTGCCGCGCAGCGCGGGATCCTCCGCCATGACCAGCACGTCGTCGAAGAAGCGGTCCACGTCGGCGCGCGCACCTGCGAGCAGCTTCAACGCATCGGCATACTCTCGGCGCTCGACGCTCGCGCGGGTTGCCGGCGACAGCTCTTGGACGGCGGCGAATAGCGCGCGCTCGGCCGCATCGCGCAGGAGGCTCGCCTCGGGCTGGGTCGGAATCGCGCCGGCCTTCCTCAGGATGTTGCGTATACGCTTGTTGGCGGCCGCCAGGCTCGCCGCCTCGGGGAGGTTGCGAAACGCGCGCACCGCTTCCAGCCGCGGAATGACCAGATCGATCCGGGCGGGTCGCTGGCCGACGACGGATTCGATTTCGTCGGCGGCAAAATCCCGGTCGCGCAAGTAGGAGCGCAGGCGCTCCAGCATGAACTCGTGCAGCCGCTCGACCGTGTCCCCTGCGAGCGGCGTCGCTCCGTATCCCGCGCGCGCGAGGCCCAGCAGCTCGACGCTATCGAGCGGTAGCGCGTGCTCGGCGAGGATGCGCAGCACACCGAGTGCGGCGCGGCGCAGTCCGTACGGATCCTTGTCGCCCGTCGGCACCAGACCGATGCCCCAGATGCCGACCAGCGTGTCGAGCTTGTCGGCGAGCGCAACGGCGTCTCCGATCCGATCGGCGGGCAAGTCGTCGCCGGCGAACCGCGGGCGATAGTGCGCTTCGATCGCGTGCGCTACGGCCTCGGGCTCGCGGTCGTGGCGTGCGTAGTGCATGCCCATCACGCCCTGCAGCTCGGGGAACTCCCCGACCATGCCCGTCAGCAGATCGGCCTTCGCGAGATGGGCCGCGCGGCGCGCGAGCGCTTCGTCGGACCCGAGCTGGTCAGCGATGCTACCGGCCAGACGCTCGACGCGCTCGATGCGCTCGAGCTGGCTGCCGAGCTTGTTGTGGTACACGACCGCGGCCAGCTGCGGCACCAGGCTGTCAAGGCGACGCCGCCGATCCTGGTCGAAGAAGAACTTGGCGTCCGCCAGCCGCGCGCGCAGGACGCGCTCGTTGCCGTGGATGATGTTGCCGGGATGTTCGGTTCGCAGGTTGGACACGAGCAGGAACCGGTTGAGCAGCTTGCCCTGGCCGTCGATCAGCGGGAAATACTTCTGGTTCTGCCGCATGGTGAGCATCAGGCAGGCTTGCGGCACCTCCAGGTAGGCCTTCTCGAACTGGCCCTCGAGCACGACCGGCCACTCCACCAGTGCGGTGACCTCGTCGATTAGAGCATCATCGGCGGCGAGCGATGCGCCACCCGCCCGCTCGCCCAGCAGCGTCTCGATTCGTGCGCGGCGACGGGCGAAGCTCGCGATGACGCGCCCCTTTTCTTCCAGCTCACGCTCGTAGTCGGCGGCGTGGCGAAGCTCGATGGCGCCCTGCGACATGAATCGATGGCCACGCGTTGTGCGGCCGCTCTCCAGACCGAGTACCTTCCCGGGGACGACGCGATCGCCGTGCAGCATCATCAGTCCGTGCACCGGACGGACGAACTCTACATCGCTCGCGCCCCAGCGCATGAGCTTCGGCACCGGCAGCCGGCGTAGCGCGTCGGCAACGTGCAGATCGAGCGTATTGTCGATGCTGCCGCCAGCGACGACCGATTGATAAGCAAACTGCTCGCCTTTCGCGCTCTGGAGGCGCACGAGCGCGTCGACTTCAACGCCCTGCTTCTTTGCGAAGCCCAGCAGCGCGGGTGTCGGCTTGCCCGCCTTGTCGAGCCCGGCGCTGACTGCCGGCCCCAGCACGGTGCGCGACTGATCCGGTGCCTGCTCGAGCACTTCTTCGATGAGCACGCCCAGGCGTCGCGGCGTGGCGAACACGGCAACCTTCGCGTCCTGCGGCGCAAATCCGTCCTCACGCAGTAGCCCGACCAGCGCATCACCGAATACGTCGCCGAGATTGCGCAGCGCCTTGGGCGGCAACTCCTCGGTAAGCAACTCGACGAGCAGCGGGGGGGCACTCATCGGGTGTTCTTCAGCATCGGAAAACCGAGCGCCTCGCGCGACGCGAGATATGCCTGCGCGACGTGCCGTGCGAGGGCGCGGACGCGCCCGATATAGCTCGCACGCTCGGTCGTCGAGATCGCGCCACGCGCGTCAAGCAGATTGAAGGTGTGCGAGCATTTCATGACCATCTCGTAGCCGGGCAGAGGCAGCCCCGCGTCGAGGAGCCGTTTCGCCTCGGACTCGAATTCGCCGAAGAGACGCAGCAGCCAGGGTGCGTTCGATTCCTCGAAGTTGTACTTCGACTGTTCGACCTCGTTCTGGTGAAAGACGTCGCCATAGGTGACGCCGGGCGTCCACACCAGGTCGAAGACGTTCTCTACGCCCTGCAGATACATCGCCAGCCGCTCGAGCCCGTAGGTGATCTCGCCCAGCACCGGTCTGCATTGCAGGCTGCCCACTTCCTGGAAGTAGGTGAACTGGGTCACCTCCATGCCATTCAGCCACACTTCCCAGCCGAGGCCCCACGCGCCGAGTGTGGGCGACTCCCAGTCGTCTTCGACAAACCGGATGTCGTGGACGGAAGTGTCGATGCCGAGCGCGCGCAGGCTGTCGAGGTACAGATCCTGGATGTCGTCCGGCGAGGGTTTGAGGACGACCTGGTACTGGTAATAGTGCTGCAGCCGGTTTGGATTGTTGCCGTAGCGTCCGTCCTTCGGGCGCCGCGACGGCTGCACGTACGCCGCATTCCACGGCTCGGGGCCGATCGCGCGCAGGAATGTCGCAGTGTGGAACGTTCCAGCGCCGACCTCCAGGTCGTATGGCTGCAGCAGGACGCAACCGTGCCGACTCCAGAACGTCTGGAGTGCCAAGATGATTTCCTGGAAGGTCTGCATGAATGTTGGCGATCGAAGCAGCCCGCAATTCTACAGGGTCGCCTTCGCGCCACAAATCGTAAACCGTTGGCGCGCTCTTCCATCCCCTCCTTTTCAGGGAGAGGAGGCTGCGTAGCAGCCAGGGTGGTTACGGCTTCGATGAGCATCGTGCACCACCCCGTCCGCTGCGCGTCCACGCCTCCTCATCGAGGAGGGGAAGATGCTTTAGACCATCCCCTCCTTTTCAAGGCGGGGAGGCTGCGTACCAGCCGGGGTGGTTACGGCTTCGATAAGCATCGCGCACCACCCCGTCCGCTGCGCGTCCACCCCTCCTCATCGAGGAGGGGAAGATGCGTCTAGACGCCTGCGCCGCGCGCCCAAGATTCCCGCGCCCATGAAGATCAGTGAAAGCAGGACGACCGGATAGTTGCCGAGGAGAACGTAAGGCGTGGCACCCGTGCGACCCTGGACTTTTCCTGACAGCACACCCTCGGTGAAAGACGGCAGACGTGCGACGACTGTGCCTTGGGCATCGATGATCGCCGTCACGCCGGTGTTGGTGGCGCGGAGCATGGGTCGCTCCGTCTCGAGGGCACGCATGCGCGAAATGCGCAGATGCTGCGCGGGGGCAAGCGAGTCCCCGAACCAGGCGACATTGCTCACGTTGACGAGCAGCGTCGCCTCGGGAAGCTGGCGGATGATCTCCTCACCGAACGAATCCTCGTAACAGATGTTCACCGCGACTCGTTGTCCGGCGACCGCAAGCGGTTTCTGGTCCTGTCCACCTGCAGTGAAGTCGGAGAGCGGGATCTTGAGGAAAGCGAGTATCCAGCCGAAGCCTGGCGGGATGAACTCGCCGAATGGCACCAGATGGTCCTTCGCATAGGTCTGGCGCGGCGATGCGCCGATGCTCACCACTGCGTTGTAGTAGCGGCCGCGCGCGTCGCGCATCGGCACACCGACGATCACATCGCCTTCACTTGCCGAGGCGTGCCGGCTCAATCGCTCCAGGTACTCCGGATCCACCGCTTCGAGCAGGCGCGGAATCGCGGTCTCTGGCATCACGACGAGGCGCGCATCGGTGGACCCGGCCAGCCGCGCGTAGGTCGCGAGCGTGCTTTCGTAGCGGCCGGGAACGAACTTGAGCGACTGCGGGATA
>JBAVOG010000917.1:0-7625 GCA_049691875.1 Burkholderiales bacterium
CCCAGGCGCAGCTCGGCGTCGAGCGCGCCGGGCAGCTCGTGGAAAGTTGCATGGCCGAGGTGGCCCGCGACCTCGTCGCGCACGGCGTTCGCCGCTTGGTGGTCGCCGGAGGCGAGACGTCCGGCGCTGTCGTGCAGTCGCTCGGCGTCACGCGCCTGCGCATCGGGCCGCAGATCGATCCCGGCGTGCCATGGACGATGTCGCTCGGCGAGCCTAATATTCTGCTGGCGTTGAAGTCGGGCAACTTCGGCGCGCCGGATTTCTTCGCCAAGGCCATCGGGATGGTGTCATGAGCGAATCGTTGCTCCGCGAGGAGATCGCGCGCATCGCGCGATCGATCTTCGATCGCGGTCTCACGCACGGATCGACCGGGAACATCAGCGCGAAGCTGGACGACGGATGGCTCCTCACGCCGACCGGATCCTCGCTCGGCAACCTCGATCCCGCACGCATCTCGAAGCTCGACTGGAAAGGCACGTTGCTCTCCGGCGATCCGCCGTCGAAGGAAAGCTTCCTGCACCTCGGGATGTACGAGAAGCGGCAAGCGCTCGGTGCGGTCGTGCATCTGCATTCGACGTACTCGGTCGCCGTCTCGGTGCTTGCCGACGTCGACCCCGAGGACGTTCTGCCGGCTCTCACTGCCTACTACGTGATGCGCGTCGGGCGGCTTCCGCTCGTCCCGTATTTCGCCCCCGGGGACATCGGGCTCGCCGACGCAGTGCGCGAGTACGCGACGAAGCACCATGCCGTACTGCTCGCGAACCATGGGCCGGTCGTCGGCGGCTCCTCGCTCGCGGCGGCGGCCGACGCGATCGAAGAGCTCGAGGCGACCGCGCGGCTCTACCTGATGCTGCGGGGCGAGGACGTGCGACTTCTCACATCCGAAGAGGTGGCCGAGCTTCGCCGCAAGTTTCCGGCACCCTGAAGGATCATCGGAGAATCCACGCGGCGCCCTGAGCCGAGCACGCGCGGTGCTATAGTCCCGCGCCGCCGCGCCACGGCAACACAGGGGGGAGAAAAGATGGCAGAAGAGAAAAAGCCCGGACTACGCTCCGCCGAATGGTTCGGCCGGGAGGACATCTACGGCTTCATCTACCGGAGCTGGACCAAGAATCGTGGCGTGCCGCAGGACCAGTTCGACGGCCGGCCCGTGATCGGCATCTGCAACACCTGGTCGGAGCTCACTCCGTGCAACACGCATTTTCGCGTGCTCGCGGAGCATGTGCGAAACGGCATTCTCGACGCCGGCGGATTTCCGCTCGAGTTTCCCGTGACGTCCCTCGGCGAAACGCTGATGCGTCCCACCGCGATGCTATACCGCAACCTCGCGAGCATGGACGTCGAGGAGACGATTCGCGCCAATCCGCTCGACGGCGTGGTGCTACTGATGGGCTGCGACAAGACGACGCCTTCGCTGATCATGGGCGCCGCGAGCGTCGACCTGCCCACGATCGGTGTATCCGGCGGTCCCATGCTTTCCGGAAAGTATCGAGGTCAGGACATCGGATCCGGCACCAACGTGTGGTCGATGTCGGAGGACCTGCGCGCAGGCAAGATCTCACTCGAGGAATTCCACGAAGCCGAGTCCTGCATGCACCGCTCGCACGGGCACTGCATGACCATGGGCACGGCGTCCACGATGGCCTCGATGGTCGAAGCGCTCGGGCTCGGCATGCCCGGCAATGCGGCGATCCCCGCGGTCGACGCCCGCCGCAACGTGCTCGCGCGACAGGCCGGGCGACGCATCGTCGAAATGGTGCGGGAGAAAGTGTCCCTCTCGAAGATCCTCACGCGGCACGCGTTCGAGAACGCCATCCGGGTGAACGCGGCGATCGGCGGCTCCACCAATGCCGTCATTCACCTGATCGCGATCGCCGGCCGGCTCGGCGTGAAGCTGTCGCTCGACGACTGGGACGCGCTCGGCAAAGGTGTTCACACCCTGGTGAATCTCATGCCCAACGGCAAGTACCTCATGGAGGATTTCTTCTATGCGGGCGGCCTGCCGGTCATCATCCGCGAGCTCGGAAAACAGGGCCTGCTGCACAAGAACGCGGCCACTGCGAATGGCCGGACGATCTGGGAGAACAACAAGCGCGCGCCGTGCTGGAACGAAGACGTCATCATGCCCTTCGAAAAGCCCTTCAAGCGCAACGCCGGCATCGCCGTGCTGCGGGGAAACCTCTGCCCGGACGGGGCGATCATCAAGCCTTCCGCCGCAACGCCCAAGCTTATGAAACACAAGGGGCGCGCGGTGGTGTTCGAGAGCATCGAGGACTTCCACAAGCGCATCGACGACCCGAAGCTGGACATCGACGCCGACTGCATCATGGTCCTCAAGAACTGCGGGCCGAAGGGCTATCCGGGCATGGCGGAAGTCGGCAACATGCCGCTGCCGCCCAAAATCCTGAAAAAGGGCATCACCGACATGGTGCGCATCTCGGATGCCCGCATGAGCGGAACCGCATACGGCACGGTGGTGCTGCACGCGGCTCCCGAAGCCGCGGCGGGCGGGCCGCTCGCACTGGTGAAGAACGGCGACATCATCGAGCTCGACGTGGCCAAGCGCCGGCTGCATCTGCACGTCGCCGAGGAAGAACTCGCGCGCCGCCGCAGGAAGTGGAAGGCCCCCAAGCCACCGATGAGTCGTGGCTACTGGAAGCTCTACGTCGACCACGTCTTGCAGGCGGACCAGGGTGCCGATCTCGATTTTCTGGTTGGCCGGACCGGACCGATGGTCCCGCGCGACAATCATTAGAATCTATCTCGAAATCACGGCCATGGTTCTTCAAAAAAGAGCGGGCGTACGAACAAGGGGGGAAATCCCCCTTGTATATCCCTGAACGAACAAGGGGCGCGCCCCTTGTAAATCCCCTCATTTGCGAACGCAGTCGCATTTGAGATAGTTTCTGAACGTAGCCCGTAAACGGAAACCATCATGCTCCAGACCGCCGATCTGACGATCCGTCTCAACGCCGCCGACGATGTGGTCATCGCCCGGGTCGGGATCCCGGAGGGCACCACGCTCGTCAAGGAAGGCAACGTCCGCGTGACGGCGAAGATTCCGGCCGGTCACAAGATCGCGGTGCGGGCGATCAAGGCCGGCAGCCCGGTGCGGCGCTACAACCAGATCATCGGATTCGCGTCCGCCGACATCGAATCCGGCGCGCACGTGCACGTGCACAACATCGTCATGGGCGATTTCGAGAAGGACTACGCGTTCTGCGCCGACGTGAAGCCGATCGACTACATCACGCCGCAGGCGACTTTCCAAGGGTACGTCCGTCCGAACGGCCAGATCGCGACGCGCAACTACATCGGGGTGCTCACCAGCGTCAACTGTTCGGCCACCGTCGCGCGCATGGTCGCGGATCATTTCCGGGGCCGCCTCGACGACTATCCGAACGTCGACGGCGTGGTCGCGCTCACGCACAAGACGGGCTGCGGCATGGCGATGGAAGGCGAGCCGATGGAGTACCTGCGACGCACGATCGGGGGCTTCGCGCGCCATCCGAATTTCCATTCCGTGCTGGTGCTCGGTCTGGGTTGCGAAGCAGCGCAGATCGTTCCGATGATGGCCGCGCAGCGGCTCCATCAGGGGAAGACACTGCATGCCTTCACGATCCAGGAGAAGGGCGGCACGATGAAAACCGTGCGCGAGGGCATCGCGCGCGTGGAGGCCCTGCTACCGGAAGCAAACCAGGCGAAGCGCGAGACGGTCCCTGCGAGCCACCTGGTCCTCGGACTCGAATGCGGCGGGTCGGACGGCTACTCGGGCATCTCCGCCAACCCTGCGCTCGGGGCGGCGGCCGACCTGCTCGTCCGCCACGGCGGCACGGCAATACTCTCCGAGACACCCGAGATCTACGGCGCCGAGCATCTGCTCACGCGTCGCGCCGTGACGCCGGAAGTGGCGGAGAAGCTCCTCGCGCGTATCCGCTGGTGGGAGGACTACACCCGTCGCAACGGGAACGAGATGAACAACAACCCGACACCCGGCAACAAGGCGGGCGGGCTCACCACGATCCTCGAAAAATCCCTTGGCGCGGCCGCCAAGGGCGGCACGATGAATCTCGAGGACGTCTACCTTTTCGGCGAGACGGTCACCAAGAAGGGCTTCGTCTTCATGGACACGCCGGGCTACGACCCCGTGTCGGTGACCGGGCATGTGGCAGGTGGGGCGAACGTCGTCTGCTTCACGACGGGCCGCGGGTCGGTGTTCGGCTGCAAGCCCACGCCCTCGCTGAAGCTCGCCACCAACTCCGCCATGTACCAGCACATGGAGGACGACATGGACGTCAACTGCGGAACAATCGTCGACGGCACCGAGACCGTCGCGCAAGCGGGGGAACGAATTTTCGCGCTCATTCTCGAAACGGCTTCCGGCAAGCCTTCGAAGAGCGAGGCGCTGGGGTTCGGGGAGGACGAGTTCGCCCCGTGGGTCCTGGGCGCGACGATGTAATCATCGGCGCGACTTCGTTCAACCTTGCGCGATGATGTAGAAGGGTTTTCTCCCCTCCTTGAAAAGGGGGGGAAAACCAAAACCCTTCCTCCTGCCCTCACCTGCGGCGGGTTGTGGCTTTCGAGCCTACTTCGGCAACTCGACCGTCAGCGTCTTCCCGTCATAGCCCTTCGGCTTGTGGCGCGCGCGGATCTCGACGCGCTCGACCCCTCGCGGGATCTTCACGCCGTACAGCTCGCGCGTGAACGGTTGCTCGGTCTCGTGCGGATGCAGGAGGACGCGCGTTCCCAGCACTTTCCCTGCCGGGGTGAGCACCTCGAACGCATCGGCAAAGTAATCCCAACCGCGGTCGTTGCTCTTCACCGTCACGTCGAAATCGTACGATCCGTCCGCAGCACGGCGCACTTTCGCCGCGACGACGTCCGCTTCGCCCGCCCATGCTGCGGGGGAAAACAGCAGCGCAACCGCCACGAGGAAAGTCACGACGCCGGCCAAGCGATTCGAAATTTCTGCCGGCCGCAAGGAATTCATTACCGGCATCCTAACATCCCCGAATTCGATCCGATCCAGTTCGCAGAGACCGCATCCCACGGAGGCGCTACTCGCCGATCTGCACGAGCATGCCCCGCTTGCGCGCGCCGTTGAACGACGCCAGGAAGAGGCCGGTTCCGACGGCGAGGAACAGCACGTTGAGCGCCGCGGCCGTCCAGAACTCGTTCCAGAGAAAAGTGTGCGCCATCAGGACGCCGCGCATTCCCTCGAAGACATGGCTCGTCGGCAGCCACCACGCGATCGCCTGCAGCCATCCCGGCAGCACGCTGATCGGGTAGTAGATGCCGCTGATGGGAGCGGTGACGAAGATCGCGCCCCATGCCAGATTCTCGGCCGCCAGGCCGTAACGCATCACCAGCGCCGCGACCATCAGGCCGATGCCCCAGCCGGTCAGCAGCAGGTTGGTGAAGAACGCGACGAGCGGCAAGCCGAGGCTGAAGAGCGACGTCTTGTAGAGCACGTACGCGAGCGCCGCCGCAGTGCCGACGCCGATCAGGGTGCGCACCGCCGACACGCAGACCATCGCCGCCACCAGCTCCATCGGTCTGAGGGGACTCGCGAACAGATGGCCGAGATTGCGCGAGTAGAGCTCCTCGATGAACGACAGCGAGAGGCCGAGCTGCCCGCGAAAGAGAATCTCCCACAGGAGAAGCGCGGAGACCAGCACGCCCGGCACCTGCGCCACCCACGAGGAGTTGGTCGCGAGGAACTTCGCAATGAACCCCCACAGGACCATCTGCATGGTCGGCCAGTACGCCATCTCGACCACCCGCACCCACGACTTGCGCAGCAGGTAGAGATGGCGCAGGACGATCGCGTAGATCCTGCTGATCACGAGCATGGCGGAACCGGTCATGCGCGCGGCTCCGGACTCGCACCGGGTGCGGCCGCCGATTCGGCGCCGCGCGCGACGTCGAGAAAGACTTCCTCCATGGTCCGTCGACCGTAGCGCGCGATCAGCTCGGCCGGAGATCCGGAGTCGACGATGCGCCCGGCGCGCATCATCAGCACTGCGTCGCACATGCGCTCCACTTCGGGCATGTTGTGCGAGGCAAGAAGCAGCGTCGCGCCCGTGCGGTGCCGGTAGTCCATGAGCTGTGCGCGCACGCGGTCGCCGACATCCGGGTCGAGCGACGCGGTCGGCTCGTCAAGCAGCAGCACCTCCGGCTGGTTCAGCAGCGCCTTCGCGATCGAGACCCGCGTGCGCTGTCCGGCTGAAAGCGTGCCGTAGCGCCGATTCAGGAATGTCCCGATATCGAGCTGCTCGACCAGCTCGGCGATGCGCGCCCGTACCCCCGGCACGCCGTACAGCCGCGCAAAGACCATCAGGTTCTCGGCAACCGTGAGGCTCTTCGGAAGATCCACGTAAGGGGAAGTGAAGTTCATGCGCGGCAGAACGCGATAGCGATGGCGAGCGATGTCGTCACCGAGTATCGTGATCGTGCCGGCGGTAGGGAGCAGGAGCCCGAGCAGCATGGAGAGGGTACTCGTCTTGCCGGCCCCGTTGCCGCCCAGGAGCGCGGTCGCGCTGCCGCGTGGCACGGTGAACGAAATGCCACGCACGGCTTCGACCTTCTTGAACCGTTTGACGAGCCCGGCGACCTCGATCGCGTGACCCGCAGGGACCCCGGGCCAGGGCGTGTCGTTCATTCCGGAAACTGCGCGGTGCCGCGTCAATCGCCGCGGTGCGCCAGCAGCCACTCCCGCCACTCGCGATAGAGGTCGGGATCCAGCCCGGCAATCACCGGGCGCGCCCACTCCGGATCCTCCCAGAAGCTCTCGGACGCGAACGTCCCGGCGCGCCCGCCCGCCTCGTCCAGGATGACACTCCCCGCGGCGCAATCCCAGGGCAGGTGCGAGGCGTGCAGGTACAGGTCGAACCGCCCGGCGGCGACATAACACCAATCCAGCGCTGCGGCGCCGTAGTTGCGCTGCGAATAGTAGGGCCGCTCTTCGACCAGGGCACGGCTGAGGGACCGGGAGAGGCGCTTGAACTCGACCGAGGCGACGGCGCGCGCCAACGGCACCTTGGCACGGCGCAACGGCAGGGTCACGCCATTCAAGGTCGCGCCTTCCCCGCGCGCCGCGGCGAACATCTCGTCGGTAGCAGGATTGAACACGACGCCGAGGTGCGGGCGGCCCGCGCGCATCAGCGCCACCGATACGCCGAAGTAGGGGATGCCGCACACGAAGTTCGTGGTGCCATCGATCGGATCGACGCACCACAGCTCCGCGCGTGCGCGATCCCACAGCGCGTGCTGCTCCTCGGCAGGCATCTCCTCTCCCAGCACGGGCACGTCGCGAATGGCGCGCAGGCGCGCCGTCAGCGCCCGCTGCGCGGCCGGATCTGCCTCCGACACCAGGCTGCCGTCGTACTTACGTGTCGCAGCGGCGCGCAGGTAGCGCGGCGCGATCTCGGTGCGCGCCACGTCGCGCACCGCTGCAATGACCTCATCGAGCATCGGCGCGGGAAATCATCCGGGCAACCTGGCGCATGCGCAGCCATCGACCATCGAGGCGTAACCGGAAGGGAGCAGACGCAGGGGTAGTTGAACGAACAACCGTCGAACCAGTCGAGGTTGCTAGAATTCTAGCATGTCGACCAGCGAGACCG